>NZ_CP136477.1:1977500-2190000 GCF_032769475.1 Intestinibacillus sp. NTUH-41-i26 | reverse complement strand
GAATCCATAGGTTATGGTGGGGAACCGCCTGAACTGAAACATCTAAGTAGGGCGAGGAAGAGAAATCAACCGAGATTCCGCAAGTAGTGGCGAGCGAACGCGGAAGAGGCCAAACCGGAAGTAGCAATATTTTCGGGGTTAGGACGGCAACATGTAGCTTTTATTCTTAACTGAATGCTTTGGGAAGAGCAACGAAACAGGGTGATAGTCCCGTAAGTGAAAGGAATAAAGCGCTAGCCGGATCCAGAGTACCTGCGGACACGTGAAACCCGCAGGGAATATGGGGGGACCATCCTCCAAGCCTAAATACTACTCAGTGACCGATAGTGGAGCAGTACCGTGAGGGAAAGGTGAAAAGTACCCCGGGAGGGGAGTGAAAAAGAACCTGAAACCTTGTGCCTACAAGCACCGAGAGCACGTTAAAGTGTGATCGGGTACTTTTTGTAGAACGGTCCGGCGAGTTAATATTTGCAGCGAGGTTAAGGTACTGGAGTACCGGAGCCGTAGCGAGAGCGAGTCTGAAAAGGGCGTATGAAGTTGCAGGTATTAGACCCGAAACCGGGTGACCTATCCATGAGCAGGCTGAAGCGGTGGTAAGACACCGTGGAGGGCCGCACCCACGTCTGTTGAAAAAGCCGGGGATGACTTGTGGATAGCGGAGAAATTCCAATCGAACTCGGAGATAGCTGGTTCTCCCCGAAATAGCTTTAGGGCTAGCGTTATTTTAGATTACCGGAGGTAAAGCACTGAATGGGCTAGGGGCCGCGAGGTTACCGAACCCTATCAAACTCTGAATGCCGGCTAATTGATGAATAGCAGTCAGACTACGTGAGATAAGTCTCGTGGTCAAAAGGGAAACAGCCCAGATCTACAGCTAAGGTCCCAAATGAACGCTAAGTGGAAAATGATGTGAAACTGCGAAGACAACCAGGATGTTGGCTTAGAAGCAGCCACTCATTCAAAGAGTGCGTAATAGCTCACTGGTCGAGTGGTTTTGCGCAGAAAATGTAACGGGGCTAAGCGTTCAACCGAAGCTTAGGCATTGCAGTAATGCATTGGGTAGGGGAGCGTCGTATAAGAGGCGAAGTCAGAGCGGAAGCACTGGTGGATTTTATACGAGTGAGAATGCCGGAATAAGTAGCGAGAATTATGTGAGAATCATAATGGCCGAAAATCTAAGGTTTCTTGGGGAAGGTTCGTCCGCCCAAGGTTAGTCGGGAGCTAAGGCGAGGCCGAAAGGCGTAGTCGATGCACATACGGTAGAAATTCCGTAACCACCGAACTTTAAGCATAAGGGACGCTTTCATTAAGGTTAACCCGGGCGATGGTTGCCCCGGGCGTAAGGGACCGAAATTTAGTAGGGAAGTAACTGGCGTGAGAGACGAGAAAAGCTTATGTGTATACTAAGGTGCCCGTACCGCAAACCGACACAGGTAGATGGGATGAGTATTCTAAGGCCAACGGGAGAAGGGTTGTTAAGGAACTCGGCAAATTGGCCCCGTAACTTCGGGATAAGGGGCGCCTGCGAGAGCAGGCCGCAGTGAAAAGGCCCAAGCGACTGTTTAGCAAAAACACAGCTCTCTGCTAAATCGAAAGATGACGTATAGGGGGTGACGCCTGCCCGGTGCTGGAAGGTTAAGGGGAGTGCTTAGCGCAAGCGAAGGTGCGAACTTAAGCCCCAGTAAACGGCGGCCGTAACTATAACGGTCCTAAGGTAGCGAAATTCCTTGTCAGGTAAGTTCTGACCCGCACGAATGGCGTAACGATTTGGGCACTGTCTCAACAGCCCGCCCGGCGAAATTGTAGTACCGGTGAAGATGCCGGTTTCCCGCAACTAGACGGAAAGACCCCATGGAGCTTCACTGTAGCTTGATATTGGATCTCGGTATTCCATGTACAGGATAGGTGGGAGCCTGGGAAGCAAGTGCGCCAGCATTTGTGGAGGCAACCTTGGGATACCACTCTTGGGATATTGGGATTCTAACCTGCGGCCATGAATCTGGTCGGGGGACACTGTCAGGTGGGCAGTTTGACTGGGGCGGTCGCCTCCTAAAGAGTAACGGAGGCGCTCAAAGGTTCGTTCAGCACGGACGGAAATCGTGCACTGAGTGTAAACGCATAAACGAGCCTAACTGCGAGAATGACGGTTCGAGCAGTAACGAAAGTTGGAGTTAGTGATCCGGCGGTATGTGAATGGAAATGCCGTCGCTCAACGGATAAAAGCTACCCTGGGGATAACAGGCTGATCTCCCCCAAGAGTCCACATCGACGGGGAGGTTTGGCACCTCGATGTCGGCTCATCGCATCCTGGGGCTGAATTCGGTCCCAAGGGTTTGGCTGTTCGCCAATTAAAGCGGTACGCGAGCTGGGTTCAGAACGTCGTGAGACAGTTCGGTCCCTATCTGTTGCGGGCGCAGGAATATTGAGAGGAGCTGTCCTTAGTACGAGAGGACCGGGATGGACGTACCGCTGGTGCACCAGTTGTTCCGCCAGGGGCATAGCTGGGTAGCTAAGTACGGACGAGATAAACGCTGAAGGCATCTAAGCGTGAAACTCCCCTCGAGATAAGTGTTCCCATCCTTTATGGAGTAAGGCCCCTTGTAGACTACAAGGTTGATAGGTCAGGAGTGGAAGTGCAGTAATGTATGCAGCGGACTGATACTAATAGGCCGAGGGCTTGACCTCATATTAGAGGCAATCTCAGATTTTACTCTTTGTTTGCCATAGTTATTGTTCAGTTTTCAAGGTGTAATCCTGAACAGTGCGTGTTAATGGTGACGAGGGTACACCTGTTCCCATTCCGAACACAGTAGTTAAGCTCGTTTACGGTGACAATACTTGGCTGGCGACGGCCCGGGAAGATAACTCAACGCGCACATAAAAAACGCCAATCCGTTAAGGGTTGGCGTTTTGTTTTTGTTAAGATTGGCTCTGACCGCTGGTACAGAACGCATTTTTCTGGTATGATAATATTAAGATTGTATTAAGATGGTGCTGGAGGAATGTGAATGAACAAAATCCTGAAAGAAAAATTGATGGAGTCGCTGTCTTCGGTACTCCCAATTACAGTGATCGTTTTACTGCTTAGCGTTACAGTGGCGCCTATGCCTGTCGGAACGTTGACTCTCTTTTTGACAGGTGCGGTGCTTTTGATTATTGGAATGGCCTTTTTTTCGCTCGGTACGGATGTCTCTATGACGCCTATGGGCGAAGGTATCGGCGCGCAGCTGCCGAAAACGAAAAATCTGGCGATTGTTATCGGTATTACGCTGCTGATTGGTATTTTGATCACGATTGCAGAGCCGGACCTGCAGGTTTTGGCGGAGCAGGTACCATCCATCCCTAATGCCATGCTGATCTGGACAGTAGCGGCTGGCGTCGGCCTGTTCTTCGTGATTGCCATGCTGCGTACCCTGTTCAAGATCCGACTGGCGAATCTGTTGATTATGTTTTACATCGGCGTTTTCGTGCTTTCTATTTTTGTCCCCAACGAATTCGTTTCGGTGGCGTTCGATTCGGGCGGCGTGACGACCGGCCCGATTACGGTTCCGTTCATCATGGCGCTCGGCATCGGCCTGGCCTCCATCCGTGGTGACCGTGACGCGCAGGACGACAGCTTCGGTTTGGTTGCGCTGTGCAGCATTGGGCCGATTCTGGCCGTGCTACTACTGGGGATTTTCTATCGCGGCGGCGATCCCAGCTATACGCCGGTCACAGTGCCGGAGGTGCAGGACACGCAGCAGGTAGCGCTGGTATTCCTGCACGATCTGCCGGAGTATATTAAAGAGGTATGCTCCGCGCTTTTCCCGATTATCATTTTCTGCGCGATATTCCAGCTTGTTTTCCGGCGTTTCCGCCGGCTGCAGCTACAGAAAATCGGCGTCGGCTTTATTTATACTTTTGTTGGGCTGGCACTGTTTCTGACTGGTGTAAACGTCGGTTTTATGCCGGCCGGCCATTTCCTGGGACAACAGCTCGCCGGCGGGGGACATAGCTGGCTGCTGGTGCCGCTTGGCATGCTGATCGGCTATTTTCTAGTCACGGCCGAACCCGCAGTACATGTTCTGAACAAACAGGTAGAGATGATTACAAACGGCGCGGTATCCCAGCGCGCTATGATGCTGAGCCTTTCCATCGGCGTAGCCTGCTCGGTAGGCATGTCCATGCTGCGTGTGCTGACAGGGCTGTCGATTTACTGGATTTTGGTGCCGGGTTATACGGTCGCACTGGGGCTGACCTTTCTGGTACCCAAAATATTCACCGGTATCGCGTTCGACTCCGGCGGCGTGGCCTCCGGACCGATGACGACGACCTTTCTGCTGCCGTTTGCAATGGGCGCCTGTGAGGCGATGGGTGGCAATGTATTGACCGATGCGTTTGGAATTGTGGCGATGGTTGCAATGACCCCCTTGCTTACGATACAAATTCTTGGTATTCTATATAGGAAGAAGCAACGCCTTACCGAAGCGGAGGAGGAACTGCCCGCCGCAGAGGATGAGGATGAAATCATCGTATTACAGGAGGACACGCCGCATGAGTGAGTATCAGCCTCAGATGACGGTACACAGCGCAGTCGAGCTTGTTGTAGCGGTGGTCGATACGGCGCAGGCTGAGAGCGTGCTGCGTGTTTATCGGGAAAATCGCGCGCTGGTCAGCTTTGAGTGCATGGCGCGGGGGACTGCGCGCACGGAAGTGCTTGACCTGCTCGGCCTGGGCGAAACATCGAAAGCGATCGTGATGTGTCTTGCTGGGCATCAACTGGCGCAGCATCTGCTGGAACGGCTCGGCTATGAGCTGAAAATGCGTTACCCAGGCCGCGGCATCGCCTTTTCGGTGCCGGTCACAGGAATCGGTGTGCGTTGGCACAAGCTGCTGACACAGGCAGAACAAACGGAGGTGTTGGATATGGACAGAGCGGAAAAGAAGGACGGCTTTGACGTGGTCGCGGTCGTCATGGAGCAGGGGTATACCAATCTGGTCATGGATGTCGCGCGGAAAGCGGGCGCCCGCGGCGGTACGGTGATCTCCGCCCGCGGCATCGCGGAGGATGAGGTTAAGCAGTTTTTCGGCATCGAGATACAGGCGGAAAAGGAGATTGTTTTCCTCGTGGTCAAGAGCGAGGAGAAGCAGGAGATCATGACCGCTATTATGAAAGCGGTCGGCATGAAAACCAAAAGCCACGGCATTGTCCTGTCGCTTCCGGTATCCAACGCGATCGGTTTGGCGGATTAAACCGAACAGAGCGCCTGCACTATATATTGTGTGATATATGGTGCGGGCGTTTTTGCGTCTTCCGGTAGCTTTCCACACTGCGGACACAGCTTTATCCACAGGAGGCAGGCTGTCCACAGGGGATTATTCACATGGTCCACAGGGGGAAAAAGAAAAGATTAGAAAATGCAACAAGAAAAAATGCGGATTTCTTGTGATTCTGCCAAAAAGCCGAAATGGGCTTGACATTGTATAGGGATAGGGGTAAAATATCAAATACAGGCACAATATATGGTGCAGAAAAATGAAAAACACTACGAAATTTAGTGAGCGCCGCAAACGGCGGCGAAAAGGAAAGGGACAGCGAATATGATCCAGCAGATCATCAAAAGGGACGGCCGCCGTGCGCCCTTTGAAATTGATAAGATTGCAAGCGCGATCTTCGGCGCGGCGCAGGCGTCGGGCGGCCAGGACTATGAAATGGCGCGCGATCTGGCCGGACAGGTGGAAAAAGCGCTGGAAGCCGCTGCTGGAGACGAGATCCCTACCGTTGAGCAGATACAAGATACGGTAGAGAAGGTGCTGATTAAAAACGGACATGCCCGCACGGCAAAAAAGTATATCCTCTACCGGAATGAGCGCACACGCGTGCGCGAGATGAACACCAAACTGATGAAAGTGTACGAGGATCTGACTTTCCAGTCCTCGCTCGAAAACGATGTCAAGCGCGAAAACGCCAACATCGACGGCGATACCGCGATGGGTACTATGCTCAAGTATGGTTCAGAGGGCGCCAAACAGTTCTATGAGATGTTTATTCTCGACCCTGCGCACGCCAAGGCGCACCGCGAAGGCGATATCCATATTCACGACCTGGATTTTCTGACGCTGACAACAACCTGTTGCCAGATCGACCTATTGCAGTTGTTCTCCGGCGGTTTTTCGACGGGGCATGGATTCTTGCGCGAGCCGAACGATATCCGTTCATATTCCGCGCTGGCCTGTATCGCCATTCAGTCCAACCAGAATGACCAGCATGGCGGACAGTCCGTTCCCAACTTCGACTACTCGATGGCGCCGGGGGTGAAGAAGACCTTCCGCAAGCTGTTCCGCGACAATCTGGCGAAAGCGCTGGAAGTATATGGCGCAGATGAGAACAATGAGGTGGATGCCGCGGCGCTGACCGAACGGCTCGAACGCCAGACCGGCAAATGGGCCTGTCTGGCGGGGAGGAACGGCTATGACGAGGCCCTGAACGCCGCGCTGGGGGAGAACCTTGGCACGGAGGCGGCGGCCAAATGCGTGCGCTTCGCTCGCAAATACGCAGATAAGGAAACCCGTAAGGCCACCTATCAGGCCATGGAGGCGTTGGTACATAACCTCAATACCATGCATTCCCGCGCGGGCGCGCAGATCCCGTTTTCCTCGCTCAATTACGGCACGGATACCTCGCCCGAGGGGCGTCTGGCGACAGAGCAGCTTCTGCTGGCGACCGAGGCGGGACTGGGCAACGGCGAAACGCCGATCTTCCCGATCCATATCTTCAAGGTCAAGGAAGGGATCAATTACAACGAAACCGACCCAAACTACGACCTGTTCAAGTTGGCCTGCCGCGTGTCGGCCAAGCGAATGTTCCCGAACTTCTCGTTCCTGGACGCACCGTTCAACCGCAAATATTACAAGCCCGGCCATCCGGAAACCGAATGCGCTTACATGGGCTGCCGTACCCGCGTGATCGCCAACCGGTATGATCCCACGCGCGAGATTGTCACCGGCCGCGGCAACCTGTCGTTCACGTCGATCAACCTGCCGCGTATCGCGATCCGCAGCCACGGCGATATCGACTGGTTCTTTGAGGATCTCGACCGGAAGATCGATCTGGTATTCGATCAGCTGCTGGCCCGCTTCCGGATACAGGCGGCGAAAAAGGTGCGCAATTATCCGTTCCTCATGGGCGAGGGCGTATGGATCGACTCAGATAAGCTCGGACCGGACGATACGGTGGGCGAGGTGCTCAAGCACGGTACCCTGACGCTTGGCTTCATCGGCTTGGCGGAAACGCTCAAGGCACTGATCGGCAAGCATCACGGGGAAAGCGACGAAGCGCAGAACCTGGGTCTGGAGATCGTCAGCCACATGCGCGAGCGGGTGGATAAGGCGGGCGAAAAATACGGCCTGAACTTCTCCCTGATTGCGACGCCGGCAGAGGGGCTGTCCGGCCGCTTCGTCAAGATCGACCGCCAGAAGTACGGAAAGATCGAGGGCGTGACCGATCGGGATTACTATACGAATTCGTTCCATGTACCGGTATATTATCCGATCTCGGCGTTTGAAAAGATTGTGCGAGAGGCGCCCTACCACGAACTGACCAATGGCGGCCACATCAGCTATATCGAGCTGGACGGCGACCCGACGCAGAATTTGGAGGCGTTTGAGGCGGTAGTCCGCGCGATGAAAGAGGCGGGTATCGGCTATGGCGCCATCAACCATCCGATCGACCGCGACCCTGTGTGCGGCTATACCGGCATCATCGGTGAAACCTGCCCGCGTTGCGGCCGGCATGAGGGCGAGGGCGTGCCGCTTTCCAAGCTGCAGAAGCTCGGCCTTTACAAGAATTTGAACAGTATGACGCTCGGCTACCACGGCGATCCTGCGGAGGAAGCCGACCGTCAGCCCAATACATTGAAAATCGTCAAGGATTGAGAAAGGAAGCGTACGATTATGGAAGAAAAGGTAATGCAGGAGCAGTTGATCGGCGAGGGTGTCGGCTTTGAGCGTATCCGCCGTATCACGGGCTATCTGGTCGGCACGCTCGATCGGTTCAATAACGCCAAGCGCGCGGAGGAGCATGACCGCGTAAAGCACACAGTAGCGTGCTGCTCGCTGGAAGAGGAGCATACGGCGTAATGGAAGGGTCCATACGCATTGCGGGTACGGTCGGGGAGTCGATTGTCGACGGCCCCGGCTTCCGCTATACTCTGTTCACGCAGGGTTGCCCACATCACTGCCCGGGCTGCCACAATCCGCAGACGCACGATTTTGCGGGCGGCAGGGATATGGAGCTAGAAGCCCTGCTGCGCGATATGTGCAAAAACCCGCTGGTAAAGGGCGTGACCTTTTCCGGAGGCGAACCGTTTTGTCAGCCCGAGCCACTGTACCGGCTGGCGGTTGAGCTGAAGAAGAAGGGGAAGCACCTGATGGCGTATTCCGGCTATACGTTCGAAGAGCTTCTGGGGCTGCCCGATCCCTCTGTGAAAAAGCTGCTTTCCCAGCTTGACCTGCTGGTAGACGGGCGGTTTATCGAGGCTGAACGCAATATCGAGCTGCGGTTCCGCGGCAGCGAAAACCAGCGCGTGCTGGATGTCCCCCGGTCGCTTGCAGAGCAAGCGCCGGTCTGGGCGGAGCAATACCGTTAATGAAGAAAACCCGCCTGAAAAGGCGGGTTTTGGTTTGACTTTCAGGCATCGGCGCTGTCCTCAGCCGTTGCTTGTCCCTGCGTCAGCGGCTGGTCGAGCGCACAGACGATATGCGGCATGTCCTTGCCGCGGTAATGCTTGCTGATCTGCCCGACGGCCTGCATCCCGCATTGGGCGGCGACACGCAGAGAGGGCAGGTTGTTGGGGCGGATGGTCGCGACCACACGCACCGCGCCGAGCACGCCGAACGCATAGCGGATGCAGGCACGGGCGCATTCCACGCCGTAGCCCTGCCCCCACAGCTCGCGCCGGACGATATAGCCGATCCCGATCTCAGCCCGCTCTTGGAGCTGCTCGACCAGAGGGCCAGCAAGCGCGACAAGCGCGCCGGTCTGCCGGCTTAGCGCAGCAAAATAACCGCAGCCGTCCTCTCGGTAACGGTGCAGCATGTCGGCGATCCAGTCGCAGACCTCCTCATAGGAAAACGCATGCTCCCAAGCATACATGGTCTGTACATCCTGCAGGATCGGGGCGACAAGGCCAAAATCATCCGCGCGCAGCCGCCGGAAGCGCAGGCGGTCGGACTCGATCTCATAATGCTGAATTTCTTCCATTTGAAAAGCTCCCATGAAAATGGTGCGGCGTTAGCCGCACCATCTTTTTGTTTTTTTTACTTGGTGCCGAAGATCCGGTCGCCCGCGTCCCCCAGGCCGGGTACGATATAGCCGTGGTCGTTGAGCTTGTCGTCGATGGCGGCAACAAAGATCTCGACGTCCGGATGCGCCTTCTGAACAGTTTCGACGCCTTCCGGCGCGGCGATCAGGTTCATCAGCTTGATGTGCTTAACGCCGCGGCGCTTGAGCCCGTCGATCGCGGCGACCGCGGAGCCGCCAGTGGCGAGCATGGGGTCGAGCAGGAGTACGTCGCGCTCCTCGATATCGTTCGGGAGCTTGCAGTAGTACTCGATCGGCTGCAGCGTCTCCGGATTACGGTACAGGCCGATGTGTCCGACCTTGGCAGCCGGAATCATCTCCAGCATACCCTCCACCATGCCGAGGCCGGCACGCAGGATGGGGACCAGCGCGATCTTCTTGCCGGAGATCACCTGTACGCGCGCCTCGGAAACCGGCGTTTCGATTGTGATTTCCTTGAGCGGCAGGTCGCGGGTGGCCTCATAGCACATCAGCATCGCGATCTCACGGGCCGCCTCGCGGAACTCCTTAACGCCGGTGGTCTTGTCCCGCATCAGGCTGAGCTTATGCTTGATCAGCGGATGATTCATTTCGTGAACGGTTGCCATAATCGTTGTCTCCTTTATTCTGAAATTCATTGTTGCCCGGAAAGCCGTTTGAGACGCTCCCGTTCGGCCTGCGGGCGGCGCAGGTAAAAGACATCAAGCGCCTGCGGCGGGCAGGTCTGGCCTGCTTTCAAAAGGGGCAGGGCGGCGGCCGCCACGCCGAAGCCTGTGGGGTACCGCAATTCGGGCGGCGCAAGACGCAGGCAGGGACATCGTTCCTTAAGGGTATTATAACATAGATCGGCCCCGTCTCCAACCAGAAAATACGGCGCTCCGCCGATTTCTTCGCCCAGATCGGCCAGCCGCAGCGCACGGTCGCTGCACAGACGGCGCGGCGCGCCGTTTTCGACCGTGAACAGGGCGTTGTATACCTGTCCGGCGCGGGCGTCCATCACGCAGCAGAGCGGGCCACCCAGCACCCGCGCGCCCCAGGCCATCGCTTCCAGCGTGGATACGCCGACGCAGGGCTTGCCCGCGCCGAGCGCAAGCCCTTTGACCGTCGCCACGCCAATGCGTACGCCGGTGAACGAGCCGGGGCCGTGTGCAACCGCGATGGCGTCGATCTTGTCCAAGGATACACCGCAGTTGGCGAGCAGATCCTCCGCCATGGGCAGCAGCGTGCGCGAGTGCGTCAGGCCGCAATTTTGGAAAGACTGTGCGACCAGCCGCTCATCCTCAATGAGCGCGACGGACGCGCTGACCGCTGAGGATTCGAATGCAAGTATCTTCAAGCGGATACCTCCCCAATCGTGACCGCTCGGTCGTTTTCAGCATTTCCGTACGAAATATGCACGGTTTTATAGGAATCCGGCAAAATATCGGCCGCGTTTTCGCTCCATTCGATCA
Source organism: Intestinibacillus sp. NTUH-41-i26 (assembly GCF_032769475.1). Classification (GTDB taxonomy): domain Bacteria; phylum Bacillota; class Clostridia; order Oscillospirales; family Butyricicoccaceae; genus Agathobaculum; species Agathobaculum ammoniilyticum. Next base: position 2,179,230 of record NZ_CP136477.1, on the reverse strand, counting down.
GCACAATGCGATCCCCGCCCAAATATTCGTCAAAGCCGATCTCGAACAGCGCCTCGCTGTCCAGGATGCGGTACAGGTCGAAATGCGCCACACGCCCGGCGGGCGTGTCATATTCGTTGGCGATCGCAAAGGTCGGGCTGGTCACACGGCCCTTGTATCCCAGACCGCGCAGCACGCCGCGCGTGAACGCGGTCTTTCCCGCGCCCAGGTCGCCGGAAAACGCGACCACGTCGCCTAGGCGCAGCGACCGCGCATATTCCGCGCCGAGGGCTTCGGTCTCCTCGGGGGAGTGGGTGATATATTCCATCAAAACACCTTTTCTATACATTCTCTAACTATCATACCACGGCGGGACGCAAATGGCAAGGCGCAGGCCGGCGCGGCGCTTTGCCGGAATTTTATGCGCACCGCACTGCGGATTTAACACAGGGGTGCTATACTGGAAGCGAAAACAGGGGAGGGGAACGGCATGAGCTTCAAAAAGGCAGAAATCGCAGGAGTTAGCCTGCTCGCGGCGGCGTTGGCGGTGCTTCTGTATACCGCGGTTCGGCACGACTGGCCCGCATGGGAAACGCCGTGGACGATCGGGGGCGCCCTTCTGCTGGCGGTCGCGGGTACGGCGGTGCTGCTCGCCGGCTACCGCTGCCCGTATTGCGGCAAGGGGCTGAAGTTCGGCGCGCGATACTGCACGCATTGCGGCTCCTCGCTCGAGGACTGCGGCCGCATCCGGCGGGACCATGCGCCGCCCGCATCGGCAAAGCTGCCACGCGGCCATGTGTGGGCGGCACGCCTGCGCTGGGCGCTTTCCGTGCCGGTGTTTCTCGCGCTGGCGTGCAGCCCTTATGCCGCCTGGGAGCGGCTGGCGCTGGCCGTGCTGATCGGCAGCTACCTGCTGGCCGAAGTCGGCATCGCGTGCCTATGGATGAGATGCCCGCACTGCGGGAAGCCCCTGAACGGCGGGGAGGAACACTGCCCCCGCTGCGGGGTGCGGCTGGAGAGGTAAACGGTCACAGCCGCACGGTTTCGGTGGCGATCTTTTCGCAGAATGCGCGGTCGTGCTCGACGAACAGCAGTGTGGGCTGGTACGCGAGCAGGAGCTGCTCGATCTGCATGCGGGAAAATACGTCGATATAGTTGAGCGGCTCGTCCCACAGATACAGGTGCGCCTGCTCGCAGAGACTGCGGGCAAGCAGCACCTTTTTCTTTTGCCCGGCGCTGTAATCCGCCATATCCTTTTCAAACTGCACGCGGGCAAAGTCCAGCTTGCGCAGGATGGAGAGGAACAACGTGCGGTCCACGCTGCAGGCATCGGCATAGCCAGTCAGGCTGCCGGAGAGGAAGGACGCGTCCTGCGGCACATAGGACACGGTCAGCCCGCTGCCCAGCCGCACTGTGCCGGTGTGCGGGATATCCTGACCGGCGATCAGCTTGAGCAGGCTGGATTTGCCGCTGCCGTTTCGTCCGGTGAGTGCGATGCGCGCGCCGCGCGTCACCGCAAGGCGCACGTCCGCGACGACCGGCGCGCCGCCGTACTGCACGGCCACGTCGGTCAGTTCGGCAAGCGCCTGCGCGCGGTAGGAGAGCGGGTGGAGCTTTAAATCGTCCACGCGCTCGACGTTGTGCAGCAGCCCCGCCTTTTGCTCCACCGCATCCAGCCGCCGCGCTTCCAGCGACTTGGCGCGTTGCATCATCTTGGCCGCCTTGTGGCCGATATAGCCCCGATCGGGACGCAGGCCGCTGTTGCGCGCGTGCTTTTCGGACTCGGTCCGATCCGACCAGCGGGCGGCGCGCTTGGCCGCTTCATCCAGCCGCCGGATATCCGCGCGTAAGCGCTCGTTTTCAGCCAGCTCAAAAGCGTCCATCTGTTCTTTATTGGAGAACCAGGACGAAAAATTGCCTTTTTGCAGCGAAATATCCGATTTATTGATCGAAAGGATGTGATCGACACAGCCATCCAAAAACGCGCGGTCATGCGAGACGAGCAGGAAGCCGCGCTTGCTTTTCAGGTAATCCGCCACCAGCGCGCGGGCTTCCGTGTCCAGATGGTTGGTCGGCTCGTCGATCAGCAGGAAGCGGTTTTCGCGCGCAAACAGCAACGCGAGCAACAACCGCATCTGCTCGCCGCCGGACAGCGAGCGGAACGGCCGGTACAGGATCTCGTCCGAAAGCGCCAGCCGGTGCAGCTCGCGCGCGAGCCGCCAGTATTCGTAGTCCGGCTGCACGTCCTCGACCACACCGATTGCGTCCTTGCACGGGTCGGGGATGGGAAAAGGGAAATAGTCGCACGGCACGGTGGAGCGGACCGCGCCGCCGCAGGGCAGCGCGCCTTGGAGCAGCCGCAGCAGCGTCGTTTTGCCGCGCCCGTTGCGGCCGACCAGACCGAGCCGCCAGTCGGTGTCCAGCCGGAGGGAAACGTTCTCAAAGATAGCGTCATAGCTGCCCTCATAGGCAAAGGTCAGATTGGAAATTTCGATGACAGACATAAAAATGCACCTCCTACGCATGAAAAACGGTGCAGGACGACGCAGACCGCTTCCCACGCGCAAAAAGGCGCAGAAAAAGGCGGCAAAGACAAAATAAGCGCTCCTGCAAGCGGGTGCGGCAAACCAAAGCGGTCTGCCAGCCCAATGAATCCTGCAAGAAGAGCTTATTTCATCCTTCCACCTCAAATCATTTATTAACGGGGTCAGTATACCGCATTCCGCGCGGCTTGTCAAGCAAAAATGCCAGCCGGCCGCTTGCGCGGCCGGCTGCGCCCGTTCAGGGCTGCTGCTTGGGAAAGTCCGGATGCAGGCCGGACCAGCCGAACTGCGGCAGGGTGAGGATGCGATCCATATCCGCGTCCGATATCGTAAAATCGAAAATGTCGAGATTGGCCGCCATACGTTCCGGCGCGGAGGACTTGGGCAGCGGCAGCACGCCGCGCTGTAGGGCAAAGCGGAGGCAGAGCTGCGCGACGGACTTCCCGTATCCGGCCGCCAGCTCGCGTAGGAACGGATCGTCCAGCACGCGCGTGCGGCCGAGCGGACTCCACGCCTCCGGCAGAATGCCGTGCGCCTTGCAGAATTCGACGTTCCAGGTCTGCGGGTAGCCCGGATGGAATTCGATCTGATTGACCATGGGCGCGACCTCCGCGGTTTCCATCAGGCTGCGCAGATGGTGGGGCAGGAAGTTGCTCACGCCGATCGCGCGAACGCGGCCCGCATGGTATAACTCCTCCAGGGCGCGCCAAGTGCCGCGGTCAAGCTCGGCCCACTCCGCGGAGAGGTCGTCCGGACGCGGCCAGTGGATCAGGTATAGGTCGAGGTAGTCTGTGCCGAGCTTTTCCAGAGAACGCTCGAATGCGTCGAGCGCCTGCCGGTAGCCCAGCTCGGTCTTCCACAGCTTGGAGGTTAGAAAAAGCATGCCGCGCGCCGCGCCGCATTGTTGGAGGGCGCGCCCCAGCTCGGCCTCGTTGCCATAAAAAGAAGCGGTGTCAAAATGGCGGTAGCCCGCGCGCAGAGCATTTTCGACGACTGCGGCGCTGTCGCAGTCCGCAAGATAAGTGCCATATCCAACGGCGGGAATAGACACACCGTTGGATAACGTAAAGTTTTCCATCATTTACACATCCTTGTCAGCAGAGGGTGGGTATGCTACATTGTAACAGGTTCAGTATATCATATCCTGTGGCGGAAAAAAAGATTTTTACACTTTGGAAAGAAGCAGGAGAAAATGCATGCAATATTTTTTTCACTGCAGGGGTCTAATAGGCAGAAAGGAGGAGGGAACGATGAGGGAAATCACAGCCCCGCCCTCTATGAGGGAGGCATTCGACCTTGACCATGCTATGGTGGCTTATGGCACCGACCTGTTGCGCCTGTGTACCCTGTACCTTGGCGACCGCACGCTGGCTGAGGATGCAGTGCAGGACACTTTTTTCCGCGCGTGGCGGTCAGGCGGCTTTCGCGGCGAGAGCGGTGAAAAAACGTGGCTGACGCGCATTGCGATCAATGTGTGCAAAAGCTATCTCCTGTCGCCATGGCACAAGCGCCGCGCGGACGGCGAAGCGCTTGCCGCCCTGCTGGCCGATGCGTCTGACGGGGCGGATGACACGCTGATTCGTGCGGTGCTGTCGCTCGCACCCAAATACCGAGCAGTCGTCCTGCTGCACTATTATGAGGGCTACAAGGCGCGTGAGATCGCACAGCTTCTGCATGTGCGGACGAACACCGTAGTTAGCCGGCTCAAACGGGCCAGGGAACAGCTTAAACCCATGCTGAAGGAGTGGTATTATGAGGAAAATATTTAGAGAAGAATGCAATGCCGCCTTGCAAAACGTAACATTTGACAACCGTCAACAGAAGGCGGTGCGCATGCGCGTAGAACGGTGCCATAAGCCGCGGCGCAGAATGAGAGGGATGGTAGCGGTTGCAGTTGCGGCGGCGCTGACGTTTTCCGGGGCATTTGCAGTACAGGCTGTGCGGGATAACATCCGGAATACCATGGCAAGTTGGGAGGATACGCATACGGGAACCGCGCTGGGGCTCAGTCAGTCGGACGCAGGCCTTACAGTTACGCTGGATGAAATATACGGGGACACATGGTATGTCTACCTTAAGGGGACGGTAGCCAGTGAAACAGAAAAGACGATGCGGGTGGATAACTGGACGAACCGTTCGGGAACGCAGTATGCCAATGCGGGTTTTTGTGACTGGGAGTTTACCATACCCGACCAGAAAACGCAGCTATCACATGGCAGCAATATAAGTTTCCTTAGCGTTAACGGGCAGGAGGATGCTCCGTTGGAGTTCCTGATTCGGCTGAGTGCAACGGATTTTGCGCTGACAGGCGAGGCGTCTGCTTTGTTTAACGGCTTTTGGTATGAGGCGGATGGCGAACTGCAAGAGTTGGACGGATGCTGGGAGTTTACTTTCCCAGTGGATCGTAACGATGATGGGGAGACATTGCTGGTCGGTAAATCCATTCAGACGGATGCTGGTACGGTGACCTTGGACTGCCTGCAATTTTCCGCGCTTGATATATCGGCTGAGTGGAGCGGCGCAAATGAAGCGCTGTTCGGCTGGGATCAGAGCAATACATATCTGCTGCTGAAATCAGGGGAACGAATCGGATGCCAATCGGCAGGTATTGAGGATGAGAATGGAGAAAAGACCCGAATGGAATTTGCACCATTTAATAATGGCCTCGGTCACATCTCTGCTGACGATGTGCAGGCAGTGGTGTTCGCCGGGCAGGAAATACCGGTTACATAACATAAAAGCCGCCCCATTCGGGCGGCTTTTTCCTGCCATATCCTCATATCAGCGCGTCGTATACTCCAATCATCACCGGCATAGTCACGATGGAAAGCAGCGTTGTCAGTACATACAGTGCGCTGGAATACGCGGCGTTGCGGTCGTAGAGCTGCGCGAGCGAGGTCACGGTCGCACAGGCGGGGGTGATACAGGCGAGATAGACGATCATCAGAATATTCTTTCCGTCCGCAATCCAGCCGGCCGCGCCGGCAGCCCGCAGCAGCAGCACGGTCACAAGCGGGAAGGCCAGCAGGCGGAGCAGCACGGGCAGATAATTGCGCGGCGTGGTGAACAGGCGCCGCAGCGGTGTGTCCGCGATGACCATGCCGGCCAGCAGCATGCCCAGCGGCCCGAACATATCGCCCAGCGTACCCAACGTGTCGTTGATAAGGGCGGGCAGCGGCACGCGCAGCAGGAACAACGCACAGCCAGCCACAATCGCGATAATATTGACGTTCAGGAAAAGCTTGCGCCATTCCATGCCGCGCGTGCCGCAGAGCAGGCTGCGGCAGTGCGTCCAGATCAGCACCTGCTGCACCACGATGAACGCGCAGGAATAAATGACGTATTCCGGACCGAGCAGCGCGTTCACAAGCGGGATGACCAGGATACCCGCGTTGGTGTAGATAACGGCGGTGCGTTCGATCACATCCAGATGCAGCGGACCGGCAAGCAGGCGGGTGAGCAACAGAAACAGGATGTGCGCCGCGATCGAAATGGCGAAGGAGAAGATAAGCCCGGCCATGACCTGCGGCGTGTATTCGACCTGGAAAGCGTTGATGATGACGCAGGGCGTGAGCAAGTATACCATGACGACCGATAGGCTGCGGCTGTCCTCCGGACGGAGCAGCTTTGCCCTTACGATGATGTAGCCCATCAGCAGGATGATGAACAGCTGGACGATCTCCCGCATCAGGATCAGGCTGATTTGCATGGGCGTTTTCCCTCCTTGTTGGGTTGAGGCAAGGCAAAGGCCGCCCCCAGGCGACCTTTGCGTCAGGAAGCGTTAGAACAGGCCGGTGATCCTGCCTTCCCGATCCACGTCGATATTTTCCGCAGCCGGTACCCTGGGCAGGCCGGGCATGGTCATGATCGCGCCGGTCTCGACGACGACAAAGCCCGCGCCTGCGGCCAGGCGCGCCGTGCGCACGTTGACCACAAATTCGGTTGGCCGGCCGAGCAGGGCCGGATCGTCGGACAGCGAATACTGCGTTTTCGCCACGCACACCGGCAGATGGCCGTAGCCCATTTCGGTGATGTTCGCCAGCTCCTTGTGCGCCGCCGGGGCGATGGTCACGCCCAGCGCGCCGTAGATCTCCTTGGCGATTCTGCGGATCTTATCCTCGAGCGGGAGGCTGTCCTCGTAGAGCATATGGAAGTCCGCTTTGCCCTCGTCCAGCACGGCGAGCACCTCGTTTGCAAGCGCCTTGCCGCCCTCGCCGCCCTTGGCGAACACCTCGGAGAGAGCCACGCGCACGCCGCGCTTTGCACAGTGCGCGCGGATGAAAGCGACCTCCTCCTCGGTATCGGTCGGGAACGAATTAATGGCCACAACCACCGGCACGCCGAACTTCTGCATGTTGTCCAGGTGCGCGTCCAGATTGCAGACGCCGCGTTCGAGCGCGGCCAGGTCGGGCGCGTTCAGCTCGGCCTTGGATACGCCGCCGTTGTATTTAAGCGCGCGCACGGTCGCTACGAGGACGATGCAGTCGGGCGAGAGGCCAGCCTTGCGGCACTTGATGTCCATGAATTTTTCCGCGCCAAGGTCCGCGCCGAAGCCGGCCTCGGTGATGGCGATGTCCGCGAGCTTTAAGGCGAGCTTGGTCGCCTGCACGCTGTTGCAGCCGTGCGCGATATTGGCGAACGGACCGCCGTGCATCAGGCAGGGGGTGCCTTCGAGCGTCTGCACCAGGTTGGGCTTGATCGCGTCCTTCATCAGCGCGGTCATCGCGCCTTCCGCATGCAGGTCACGCGCGAAGATTGGCTTGCCTGCGTAGGAATAGGCGACCAGAATGTCACCGAAGCGCTTTTTCAGGTCGTCCAAGTCGGAGGCTAGGCACAGGATCGCCATGATCTCGGAGGCGACCGTGATCATAAAATGGTCTTCGCGCGGCACGCCGTTCATTTTACCGCCCAGGCCGATCGTAATATTGCGTAGGCTGCGGTCGTTCATGTCCATCACGCGGGTGAAGATCACGCGACGCGGGTCGATGCCGAGCGCGTTGCCCTGCTGCATGTGGTTGTCCAGCATGGCGCAGAGAAGGTTGTTCGCGGCGGTGATAGCGTGCATATCGCCAGTAAAATGCAGGTTGATGTCCTCCATCGGCACAACCTGCGCATAGCCGCCGCCGGCCGCGCCGCCCTTGATGCCGAATACAGGACCGAGGGATGGCTCGCGTAGCGCGATCACCGCATTCTTGCCAAGCTTGGCCATCGCTTGACCGAGGCCGACGGTCGTGGTGGTCTTACCCTCGCCCGCGGGGGTGGGGTTGATGGCGGTGACGAGCACCAGCTTGCCGTTTTCATGGCCCTCCAGCTTGGTCCACACGTCTGTGGACAGCTTGGCCTTGTACTTGCCGTACAGCTCCAGGTCGTCCGCATCCAGCCCCGGCAGCCGCGGCGACTTCCGCGATCGGGCGCATCTGGCAGCTCTGCGCGATTTCGATATCGGATAACATAACATTTCCTCCCGTATAATTTACACAGTGTCAATATTATAACAATGTTCTGCACAGTTTTCCAGCGGTAGACGCGAAAAATTTGCTGAATTTGCGACTCGCAAACGGCGCTGCATTGTGGTATGATATAAAACAGGCGCAAATCCCATATAGAAAAGGAGGGGCGGCGTGGACGTTTTCAAAACCGTCAGACATTACCTGAAAAATACCGACCTTTATCTGCTTGTCCTCGCGCTTCTGTGCTCGGCGTATGGCATGGTGCTGATTTATTCGGCAACGCTCAATCCCGTGAGCGGGCTGGATGGCAGCACGCGCAACCTGTTCGTGCAGGCGGCGGCGATTATCATCGGCCTGGGCGCGTTTGTCGTGATGAGCCTGATTGACCTGGAAACCATGAGCGGCTGGTGGAAGATATTCGTGCTGCTCAATATTGGCCTGCAGATGCTGCTGTTCACCCCACTTGGGCAGGAGGTCAACGGCCAGCGCGCGTGGCTCAACCTGGGCGTGACCAGCCTGCAGCCGGGCGAGCTGGGCAAGCTGATTTTTATTTTTACGCTTGCCGCGCACATTTCCGAAATACGCGAGCACATCAGCGAATGGCGCGGCCTGTTCGTGATCGGCCTGCACACGCTCATCATGATGGGCGCGGTGGTCGTTGCCTCGGGCGATACTGGCATGGCGATCCAGTATTTTATGATCGCGCTGATTATGCTGTTTGCCGCGGGTCTGTCGATGAAGTGGATCGCCGTGGGCGCGGGGCTCGGGCTGGTCAGCATACCGTTCCTGTGGAATTTTGTCCTGGTGGGCTACCAGATCACGCGCATCCTGGTGCTGTTCGACCCGTCGATCGATCCGGATATCTCGCGCCAGGCGACCTACGGCAAGATCGCGATCGGCTCGGGGCAGCTCAGCGGGCAGGGCCTGACCAACGGCACGATGACGCAGATGCAGATTGTATCGGAAAACCAGACCGACTATATTTTTTCTGTCGCGGGCGAGGAGCTGGGCTTTATCGGCTGCATGCTCATCATCGGCCTGCTGACGCTGCTGATCCTGCGGCTGTTTTATGTTTCGTACCGCGCGTCAACGACGTTTTCGTCGCTGCTCGCCGTGGGGGTGTCGGGCATGTTCCTGTTCCAGACGTTTATGAATATCTTCATGAACGTCGGCCTGCTGCCTGTCATGGGATTGACGCTGCCGTTCTTCTCTTACGGCGGTACGTCGATCGTCACCATGTACGCAGCGCTGGGCATTGCCGCGGGCGTGCGTATGAGGGAAAAGCCGTCGTGGCTGCAGTAGCGCGCGGCCGGACGGAAAACGAAAACAGAAAAACGCGGAAAGGATGTTAGGCAATGGAAAGACAACAGGCATGGGAGCTTTTGTGCAGATATAACAGGGAACCGTTCCATCTGCGCCACGCGCTGACGGTCGAGGCCGTTATGCGGTATTTCGCGGAGCAGCGGGGCGAGGACGCGGATTTTTGGGGCGTAGCCGGTCTGCTGCATGATATTGATTTTGAACAATGGCCGGAGCAGCACTGCGTCAAGGCGCCCGAGCTGCTGCGCGAGGGCGGGGCGGACGAGGCGACCGTCCATGCGGTGTGCAGCCACGGCTGGGGGCTTTGCTCGGATGTGGAGCCGACGCACGAAATGGAAAAGCTGCTGTTTGCCTCGGATGAGCTGACCGGACTGATCGGCGCGGCCGCGCTCATGCGGCCCTCCAAAAGCGTGCAGGACATGGAGCTGAAAAGCCTGAAGAAAAAATATAAGGATAAAAAATTCGCTGCCGGCTGTTCGCGCGAGGTGATCGCGCGGGGGGCAGAGCTGTGCGGGCTTACACTGGACGAGCTGCTGCAGCTGACGCTGGACGCGATGCGGGTAAGCGAGGATGCGGTTAACGCACAAATGGAAAGCTTGCATCATAAATAACTTAAGGGCAACCGTTAGACAGGCTTTTATAACACAGGATATTATTGCCAAAAGGCGCTATCCAAGCTGGATAGCGCCTTTTGGCATATGGGAGGGGAGCGGTAGGGAGCGAATGCCCAAAAACGCCCTTCAATGAGTATGTGGCTTATTCAGTGGGGTCCCTATCCGAAGAGGCGGCCTGGGAAGTATGCCCTCCGGACAGCGTGATTTTCTCCACCTGATTCGGTTCGGTGCCGGTTTGACGGTACAGAGTAGATCCGTCGGAGGAGATAAAGTAGGTTTCGACAAGGGAATTCGTACCTGCCGCGTTTTTTTGATATACATAAATTGTCAGGCATGCAGTATGATCCACCTCTACAAAGCCGGGACCGGGCTTCAGGCTGTATTCGGACATGGAAGAACCTGGCAGGCCGATTTCTTCGGGGGAGACGGTGTTCAGCAGGTCTTTCGCGGTGGAAAAGGAGAGGGCAGAGCCGGCTGTGAGCAGGGAGTTGCCGAAGTCCTGCCCGGCTACATGGTCGAGCGTAACCAGACAACTGGTCGGCGTCCAGTCAATGCGGACGCGGAATAGCAGTTCAGGGTCATGCGGGAGCGATGCATAGGACGTTGCTTCGCCGTCGCCAGTATTTTCCCCTTCGCTGTTTGCAGACGTAGCGCCGTCCATGACCGCCTGACGGGTGAGCAGAATGGAGCCGACAGGCTGGGTATAGACACTGTCGTCCGGCTTTTCCTCAGGCTGTAGGGCGATGGCCTCGCCAGTCAGAAGATCGACATAGGAGCGCACGACAGGACCGGTCTGATATTCAGTGAATTGCTGATAGTCGTAAGCGATGTAGGGGGAGGTCGCGTCGGCCTCGTTGCCCGCACTGTCTGTACGCTCTGCGTTGCCGTCGTCAGTACCTGCGTCATCACCCGCTGTGCTTTCGGGAGAAAGCACAGCGGTCAGGCGCCCGCCGGACTGTTCCGTCATCACCTGCTCCAGCGCGGGAATCGTATCCTCGCCGAAGCTGTAAGTGGATATGGTTTCGGAAGCAGGGCTGTCGCCGCTGCAAGCGGACAGCAGGCAAAATAGACAAACGGAAAAAGATATGAAAAAGCGTTTCATCATCCTGAGATCCCTTCTTTCATCAAAAATATCTGTATATATGATACCGTTCTGCCTGTGACAAAGGCAACGGAAATTGCGCACAAAACAAAGCGGGAACAGAGATTAAAATGAGCGAAAACGATGAAAAGCAAAAAGGCGTGAAATCATGGTTATTTTTCTGATGGATATGTCCGATAAATAATAAAAAGGTATTTACACGGCAGCGAAGACGCCAGCGAAAGCGGTGCCCGGCCGTGCGCAGGAAAGGACGCGGTGCGTATGAATGGGAAATGGACACAGGGATTGGCCGGTCTGTTGGCGGCAGTACTGCTTATGCCAACGCCCACTGCTCTTGCGGCGGAGATCGGGGGGATTGGAGACTCTCCAACAAGATCTGCATCTAATGCTGCAACGGTAGATATTGCAAACGGAAGCGGCAGCAAGGTCCAATTTGAGCCGAATGGTGAAGTGGAGCTGACTGACGGAAAAAGCGCCTCCTTTACCCTCGTAACGGAGGAGGGGTACCGGCTGGAAAATATAACCATAGAAATTAAACCAGAGGCAGGATCAACGGTTTCGCTTACATTGGAGCAGGATATGCTGAGCGGAGCGGATGTGAATAGTGGGATATCGGCGCAGGTGGATCAGTGGCCGAGCTTTTCCAATACATGCAGGCTGACGGTTACAGCGGGGCAGCTGACAGCGGACGCGGATATCAGCATATCTGCCTACGCGCCCGTCACAGAGTATGATGCGGAAATTGACGAACCAGAAGATGGGAAAACAGGCGGGAGCGGTACATATGGAAACGGCGAAAGGACGACACTTTCTGTTACGCCGGATCAGGGGTATCAGCTGAAAAGCCTGTACCTGTCCTATACCGTAAATGGAAAAACGGAGACGAACACGGTGTCCTCTTCAGGTGATTGGAATGGGTTGAAAATTGCTTGGAGTGCCGCCGATCAGACGACGGTCAGTGGCCCGCTGTATGGCGATCTGAGGATCACGCCATCCATAGAAAAAATACCGGTTACGCACAAGGTACGCATTTATATGGATGACGGGCTGGAGCTTGACCGCCCCGGCAGTGAAACGACCACTGTGGATGAGGGGGATTCCCTTTCAGTTCGGGTTTCAACGGAGGAAGGCTACCTGATCGACCAGATGCTGGTGCAGGTTGGGAAAACCTATGCAACATGGACGCCGGAGCAGTCTTACTTCATGGTGAATTACGACCGCATTTCCGTGCGTGAATCAGATGACAGCGTATCCTTTGTGCTTCCGGAAATCACAGATGATGTCACGATTGAATTTGCCTCCACATACGATGAAAACAATATTCCCATCAAGCTGGAGGAGGGTTCCCGCATCAATATTGATTCAGATGTGGGGGATACGGTAGCCCGTGGTGAGGACGCCGCTTTTACGATCAGCACCACGTCGGATAGGTATTCCGTAAAGAGAATTACCGTTCGGATTGGGGAAAGCAAGGCTTCCGCCGATCCGGATGATGAGACAATCCGTGTAGGCAACCGTAATTATGAGATTCAGGACAACGGCAACGGGGAATATACGCTTTATATCGATAATATCAGGGAGCCTGTCACGGTAGGGGCGACCTCGAATAGCTCAAGCACGGTGTCCCGCCCCTCGCTTACGATCAACAGCTCCAGCAATATGAAGATTACCAAAAGCGTTTCCGGTAGCCGGATCGATGCGGGAGACAGCGTACGGTTTTACTTTACGCCCAATAAGAATTACCAGATCGATGAGATTACAGTGAAAATCGGGGGCAGTAGCCGCACTGTGGGGGCGGATAAGGCATACATCCGCGTCGGCGGGGAGAGCTATCAGATGAGCCGCAATGCGGACGGCGTAGTGACGCTGTATCTGGATGACATAGAAGAAAATGTTACGGTTTCTGGACGGGCTTATTATTCAAGGGATTCGGTAAAGCCAACGGGAACGGTAAAGCTCAATACTTCAAGCAGGATCGCGTTCCTCAACGGCTATGCCGACGGCACCTTTCGGCCGGAAGCCAATATGACACGGGCAGAGGCTGTCGTCATGCTGTACCGATTGTCCGATGTTGAGAACGTTTCCAACACAGGGGATATATTTATCGATGTACCCTACAACATGTGGTGCGCAGGTGAAATCAATGCCTTTGCAAATGCGGGTATTATTGATGTAACAAGCTACTTCCATCCGAACCAGTATATTACGCGGGCAGAGTTTGTAGAGATGCTTTACCGGCTGATGGGATCGCCGAGTTATTCGCGCGGTACGCTGCGGTTCAGCGATGTGACAGGTGCTACGAACGAGGATGCGATCTATTATGCGGTGTCCCGCGGGTGGGTCAATGGGTATGCGGATGGGACGTTCCGTCCGTTTAGCTATATCGCGCGAAGCGAAGTAGCGGCGCTGATGACGCGCCTGCTGAACAGGACCTCCGGCGGCAGTGGAGTGTCTTACAAAGATGTGCCATATACCTATTGGGCATACCGCTATATTCAATTAGCATCTTCTTATATATAAATTTTTGTTAAATTACATATGAGCATAGGACGCTGGAGAGCAGATGTCCGCAGGCTTGGGGATAGTGGGCGCGGCTTTAGGCCGCGCCCACTAAAGCTTAGAGGCAGCGGCGTCTCTGTGAGGACAGCCGCGACAAGGAAACGGGAGGAGAGCCTTTATCAGGAAAGTGATGTTCATATAAATAAACGAATTTTATATTATGTATTGATAGAGCGGCGCTGCAATAAAAACGATTATGTAATGTCATTCCATAAAAATAACGCATGATTGCGAGCACGTATATAGGGGAGGTTGAAATTATAGGAATTATTGGGAAAAGTATTATAAAAAATTGACTATTTAAACAAAAAAAGAAATAAGTGTGGAAAATAAGGCTGTAATGGTGAATTATTAGTACAAATAAGTGGTTTTTTTTTTTTTTTTCGGTGATAAAAGGGGTGGAGAGCATCTGAGTGATACGGATTTGTTGAAAATGTCTATAGATGTTGAAAACAAATATCGATTATTGTCGAAAAAACGTTGACCCTAATCAGGAGAAGATGTAAAATATAACAGAATGATTATTTCGTATATAATTCGGAAGAACTTGTAGGGTTCGACAGTTTGGAGATGAGGGAAAAATGGATGCGCTTACCAGTAATTCACTGTTGATGATGGAACGTTCCATGGATTTTCTGTGGACAAAGCAAACCGCGATCTTAGATAATTTGGCGAATGTTGAAACACCGAATTACAAAACCAAATATGTGACCTTTGAAGAAACGCTGCGTAGCCGTCTGCAAGCCGCTGTACCGTCGGGCGGCGGCTTGCGCGAGGCTATAGAGGGTGCAAGACCGGTTATTCATGTCGCGGAAAATGAAACGGCGCGCATGGATGGAAACGGTGTGGATGCAACGGAGCAGGGGATTGAGCTGGCGCGCAACGCGCTGCAGTTGCAGCATGTGATGAGCGCGGTTTCTGATGATCTCTCTTTGCTGCGCACTGCAATCCGCGGACAATAACAGGAGGGTAGCGGAATGGCTTTTCTCAGTTCAATGAACATTACGGGTTCGTCGTTGACCGCCCAGCAGCTGCGTTTGGATGTTATTTCGGAAAATGTAGCCAATATCAACACCACAAGAGTCGAAGGTGGAAACGGACCATACCGCAGAAAGCTGGTGGTCATGGAAGCGGAAAACGGAAGGGACTCTTTCCGCAATGTTTTGGCACAGGCCGCAGGAGGTGTACCGGCGGCTGCCGGCGGGCTGTCCCAGCAGGGGGGCGTGCGGGTGACGCAGATTATTGAAGACACAAGCCCGTTTAAGCTGTCGTATGATCCCACGCATCCGGATGCGAACGCGCAGGGATATGTTGAGCTGCCCAATATTGATCTGGTCAAGGAGATCAGCGATGCGATGGCAGCGACACAGGCATTTTCGGCAAATGTTACGGCATTTAATACGCTGAAAACAGTTGCGTCGCGCGCGCTGGAAATCGGTAAGTAAACAGGAGGGAGCGTAAGGATGGCAGTGATTTCCAATATACATCCCTTATGGGATGCCTTGCCCATTTCCGTGGGGAAAGAAGAGCGGGAGTACTCCGAACGGACGGCGCTTCCGGTTTTTGAGCAGATTTTCCAGGAAGCAATCGATAATGTAAGGCAGACCGATCAGGAAAAGAACAAAGCGGAGTATCTGATGGCGACAGGGCAACTGGATAACCCCGCTATTCGGACGATCGCAAGCACAAAGGCACAAATGTCGGTGGAACTGCTGGTACAGCTTCGCAACAAAGCGCTCGATGCGTACAGTGAACTGTCCCGCATGAGCATATAACAGCTGTGGATACACAGCCGGAAGTATCGGTAGTTGGGGAACAGGGCGGAAGTAATGGTAAAAGAAAAACTGCAAAACAACCTCAACAAAGTGAAAAGCTTTTTTGAAGGAGAAAATAAAAAGAAAAGGATCGTTACTGCGGCAATTATTATTGTGGCGGTAATCATCGTATCTGTTATCGCTGCCGTGGTGCTGAACAATCGCCCTTACGAAACACTGTTTACAGGACTGACAACCGATGAGGCATCAGCTATTGTGGGAAAGCTGGAAGAGTACGGCGCTGCGGATTATAAGATCGAGGGAGATACGATTAAAGTGCCCGCAGCCCAGGAGCCGGACCTGAAAGCAAAGCTGCTGCTGGACGGCTATCCAAAATCAGGCTTCGGTTATGACACCTATTTCAACAATATCAGTATGATGGCAAGCGACTCGGATAGGGACACGGTGCGCAACTATGAACTGCAGGACCGGATGGCAGCGGTTATCCGCTGCTTTGAAGGCGTTAAGGACGCGGTGGTCAATATCTCCGAGGGCTCGGATCAGCGCTATGTTCTTGACAGTGAAAACGCGACGCCTGCGACCGCTGCTGTTTTTGTAACGATGCAGGATGGCGGCGCATTGCCGGAAAACTATGTTGATGCAATCGGAAACCTTGTTGCGCGCAGCGTAAAGGGGCTGGAGTTCGGCAGTATTACGGTTACGGATTCGGTCGGCAACAGCTATATGCCGGGCGCAGAAAACAGCACGACCTCCTCGGCGTCCGACCTGAAGCTGCGGCTGGAAAATCAGGTAAATAACCGTGTGCGCGGGGAAGTAATGCAGGCGCTGACGCCGATTTACGGGCCGGACAACGTGCGGGTCAGCGTGACCAGCACGGTGGATGTCAGCCGGCGTGTACAGGAGAATACGGTTTATTCCTCTCCGGAGGGGGCGCCTGAAGGCGAGGGGATCATTGGACAGCGGGAATATGACCAGGAGCTGACGCGGGGAAATGAAAATACCGCGGGCGGTGTAGTCGGTACGCAGTCCAATGCGGACATTGAAACTTACATGGAATCGCAGGACGCGGTCAATGGAGATGAAACCTGGATCAAAAACGCAGGAACCGAGGATTACAAGGTGAACTCCTCTACCGAGCAGAGCGAGCAGAATTCAGGGGTTGTTACCGATGTGATGATTGCGGTAACCATCAATCAGAATGCGGCGGGTAATGTTGCGGCGGCACAATTGACCAGCCATATCGCCCGCGCGGCAGGCATTGCACCTGAGGTACAGGCAGATAAGATTAATGTGCTGATCGCGCCGTTCTACACGGATACGCCGACTAATACAGATAGCTTGCCGATTGGCGGGCTGCAGCTGCCCAAATGGGCAATATATGCGATCGCGGGCGCGGTGGGGCTTCTGCTCATGCTGGTGATACTGTTGCTTATCATACAGCGCCGCCGCAAAAAGGCAAAAGCGGCTCTGGAAGAGCTGGAGCAGCAGGCGGCGCTTGCTGCTGCGGAACGCGCAGAGCGTGAGAAACGGGAAAACCTGCTGGATATCCAAAACGAAAAGAGCATGGAGCTGAAGCAGGATATCCGAAAGTTTACAGAGGAAAATCCAGAGATCGCAGCGCAGATGATACGGGTTTGGTTAAAAGGGGACGGTGTAAATGGCTGATCAGGAATTGACTCCGCAGCAAAGGGCCGCCACAGTGATCGTTGCGCTGGGGACAGATAAGGCATCGCGTATTTATCAATATATGGGACCGGATGAACTGGAGCAGTTGACGCTCGAGGTCGCCAAGCTGGGGCATGTCCCGACAGAACGCACGGAGCAGGTGCTGGAAGAATTTTACCAGATGTGCCTGACCAATAAGGCGGTTACAGAGGGCGGGATGGAGTATGCACGGTCGGTGCTGCAAAAAGCCTTTGGCGATCAGGCGGCCGATCAGCTGCTCAGTAAGGTGACGAAGGCGTTGACTAACCGTGCGTTCTCTTTCCTGGATAAAACAGATGCGAAAACGCTTCTTTCCACGCTACAGCATGAACGTGCGCAGACGATTGCGCTGGTGCTGTCCTATGTGGATCCGGATAAGGCTGCAGCAGTCATTGAGGAACTGCCGGCAAACAAAAAGCTGCGTGTTGTGGAGAATATCGCCCGCATGGAGAGCGCTTCGCCTGGCGCGGTAAAAATGCTGGAAGAAGAGTTGAAGAAGAAGTTTGCCAATATTATCGTTGCGGAAAAGGTACAGGTCGGCGGACTCGACCAGATTGCCGCTATTATGAACAATTTGGAGCGTTCCAGCGAAAAAGCAGTTTTCGATGGATTGGAAAAGCGGAACGGCAAACTGGCGGAAGAGATCCGCAAACGCATGTTCGTTTTCGAGGATATCGTCAAGATGGACGATCGTTCGGTGCAGCGTTTTGTGCGCGATTGCGATACACGGGATATCGTGCTGGCGCTCAAGGGGGCAAACAGGGAGGTGGCAGAAAAGCTGTTTGCCAACATGTCGTCGCGTATGCGGCAGAATATCGAGGAGGATCTCGAAATCACAACCAATGTGCGTATCCGCGACGTGGAAGAAGCGCAGCAGCGTATTGTTGGCATTATTCGTGATTTGGAGGAACGGAATGAAATCATTATCCTGAAGGGTGGAAAGGATGAGATCATTGCCTAATATCCTCAAATATTTTATGAAGCCTCATGCGGAGGACTATCAGCTTCCAGATACCGAACAGATGGCAGATACGCTGGAGGAAATGGTCCGGCTGAAGGAAAGCGTCCCCTATGAGGGGGAGCCCCCGTCGCAGTCCGCCGAGCAGGACGAGGCGACGCAGCGCAGCGACATGGAACCGGAGGAAGTGCAGGAAAGCGTGCCACCGGTGCGCTCCCTGTCCTTTGCCCGTGCGGAAGCAGATGCATTGCTGCGGGACGCGCATACGCAGGCCGATGAGATTATCGCGGCGGCAAAGCAGGCAGCCGAGACTGAGGTGGCAAAGATACATCAGCAGGCGGCCGAAAAAGGATACAGCCAAGGCTATGCGGATGGTGCGGAAAAGGGACGGAAAGAGGCCGCCGCAGCAACAGAGGCCGCAGCGCAGCAGTCTGTCCAGGAAATGCAGCGCTTTTTGCAGCAGGCGGCTCAGATTCGGGATGATTCTATCGACCGGCTGCAGGAGGAGCTGTTGCAGGTTGCGATTACGGTCGCGGAAAAAGTAATCCATGTCAGTCTGCAAAGCAGCGAGGAAATTATCCGGAGGATGATTGTAGCGGCGACTGATAAGCTGAAACGGCGCGAGTGGGTGCAGATCTATGTGGCGGACTGTGATGTAAAAGGAGCCGCGCAGGCGGATCCGGCGCTGGCGTCTGCGCTGTCCGGTCTTTCAGGACATGTGAAGATCGTGCCGATGCACGATGCGGAGCCAGGGACCTGTATTGTCGAAATGCCGGATGAAATCATCGATGCGAGCGCATCAACACAACTGGATAATATCCGCGCAATCGTGCGGGAGAACGCATAGCCGGTATCGGCGGGAATAAGGAAGAAAAGCAATGCTTGAACGGGTCATCCAACAGATCAGAGACAGCGATACGCTGAGCCGTACTGGGAAAATAGAAAATATTATTGGCATGTCCATTGAGGCTTCCGGTGGGCGGGGGGCGATGGGAGACATATGCCGTATCTATTCTGCGGAGTCCAACAGCCAGGTGCTGGCTGAGGTGGTAGGCTTTAAAAACGAGCATATGCTGCTGATGCCTTACCAGAATATGAGTGGACTCGCCCCCGGAAGCTTTGTGCGCAATACAGGGCGGCGGCTTCGTCTGCGGGTGGGGGATTTCCTGCGCGGACGTATCATTAATGCCATGGGGCAGCCGATAGACGGAGGGACGGCTTTCCCAGAGGGGGAAAGCTACTATGTTGACAGTCCCTATATTAACCCGTTGACAAGACCGCCGATCCGCGAGCGGATCGAGTTTGGTATCCGTGCGATCGATGCGACGCTGACGATTGGGAAGGGACAGCGCATCGGTATTTTTGCAGGCTCCGGTGTGGGAAAATCAACGCTGATGGGTATGATTGCAAAAAATGTGAAAGCGGATATTAACGTGATTGCTCTGGTGGGCGAGCGCGGGCGAGAGGTGCTGGAATTTGTTCAGAAAGATCTGGGGGAAGAGGGGATGCGGCGCTCGATCCTTGTTGTTGCAACCTCGGACCAGCCGGCGATGCTCCGCATGAAATGCCCTTCTGTGGCAACTGCAATCGCGGAATATTTCCGTGACAAAGGGCTGGATGTCCTCCTGATGATGGATTCCCTGACGCGCTTTGCAATGGCGCAGCGCGAAATCGGACTGGCCGTGGGAGAACCACCGGTAGCGCGTGGTTACACGCCGTCCATTTATGCGGAGTTACCCAAGCTGTTGGAGCGGAGCGGAAATTTTGAAAAAGGTTCGATCACCGGTGTGTATACGGTGCTTGTGGAAGGCGACGATACGAACGAGCCGATCGCAGATACAGTGCGCGGTATTTTGGATGGGCATATCGTCCTCTCGCGCAAGCTGGCAAACGCGAACCATTATCCGGCAATCGACGTATCGGCCAGTATTTCCCGCTTGATGGTTGAAATCGCACCGCAGGAGCATATCAGACTGGCGAGTGAACTGAGAAATATATTGAGCATTTATGAAAAAAATGAGGATTTGCTTGCAATTGGTGCTTACAAAGCAGGAACGAATCCCAAGCTTGACAATGCCATCGCTAAAATAAGCAAGATAAACGCATTCCTGATGCAGGGGATCAACGAATCCTTTACCTATGAGCAAAGCCTGCAGCAAATGCGGAAAATTCTCCAGTAAAGCGATAAAAAGACGGGGAGCTGCGATGAAAAAGTTTCATTTTTCAATGGAAATGGTGCTGCGTTATCAGGAGCAGCGGCTGGATGCGCTGCGTGCCGAGCATGCGGCTGCTATCGCAAGGACCAGAGAGCAGGAGACGGTTGTGGACCGCCTTACCCAAAGCTTCCGTTCTGTAAACGAGGAATATCGTGTCCGCAAGGCGCATGGAATGACTGTTGCGGATGCGATGGGCTATGACCTTATGCTACGGACACAGGAAAAGGAAATACAGGCTGCGGCAAAGGCTCTGGAAGAACTGCGCAGGGTAGAAGATCAGAAGCGGGAAGCGGTGATTGCAGCCAAAAGAGATAAGGCGACGATTGAAAAGCTGAAAGAAAAAAAGCTGGACGCCTATCATAAGCAGGAGCAGAAAAACGAGGAGCAGATGATTGATGAATTTGTGTCGGCCGCACGCGTTGTTTCCAGAATGGCGCATTGACAGCGGTGCGGTGAAAGGAGGTGAGGAAGAATGAATACGGAACAGATCGCGTTGCTCAAATCACTGTTGCAGTATTCTGCAAAGGGCAACGTAAGCACGGACGATCCGCCTAAAAACGATTTTCAGGATCTGCTTGCACGGAAAAAGAACGACGCCGCAGCCCCGCAGGAAATTGATGGGGAGATAGAGGTGCCGCAGGGCAGCGGAGAGCCACCAGAAAAATTGCAGGAGGCGAATGGGACCGAAGAAGCCGCGGCGGCGCAGCAGTTGATGGCGGCGCTGGCGGTGCAGCAGTTTATTGTGCCAGCGGCAATTGAAGAGCAGCCGGCTGGCGGCGGTGTTCCTGTGGTAGCAAACCTGCCGCAGCCAACAGTCGATCCAATGGTGACGGCAAAGGGGACGGGTGTGCAACAAGCGGCATCGGAAGTGCAGAACATGCTGCAGCAGCCGGTAGAGGAAATCGCATCAGAGATACCCAGACAGGTACGGCAGCCAGAAGAAAGAGGGCAGACCGTCCAAACAGGTCAGTCGGTCATAAAGCAGAGCGAGCCTACGGTGTATCTTTCGACGGCTGTAAAGACAGATGGAGAAAATACGCCCGGGCAGAGTACTACTGAAGACGCACAAAAGCCGGTACAGGTTACCGTCGCACAGGCGGAACAGCCTGTGTTCCAGAATGTGGAAAATGTGCCGGTGAAGGTAGCGGACGCTGCACAAGCCGTGGATACGGCGTCGGCTGATATGGATGCCCGTATAGCGGATACCGTGCGTGCGGAACTGAAAAACACAGGCGATAAGGTGGAAATACAGCTCAAACCAGAGCACCTTGGAAAGATTACGATTGAGTTGACGCAGACCGCAGGAGGCATTGGTTTGTTGATCCATGCGGACAATGCAAAGACTGCATCCCTGCTTGCACAGCATGCGGGCAACCTGGGAGCACTGTTGGAGGACCGAACTGGACAGCATGTTCAGATACAGGTGCCACAGCAGGAGTACCAGCAGCCGCAGTATGATGGGCATAACCGGCAGCAGCAGGAACGGCACCAGAACCATCGGGCGCAGGAGCCGGCAATCAGCCAGGAAGAGCAGGACAGCTTTTTAGGCCAGCTCCGTCTGGGACTGTACCAGATGGAAACCGTATGACAAAAAGGAAGTGATACAGAATGAGCGATTTATTTGCCCCCACCGTGGCGCGGGCCTATGTGCCGGATACGCAGAGCTCCGGCTCAAAAAAGACGAAAGCAGCAAGCGATAATTCCGGTTATCTGGATAACGGAAGTTCAGATAATCTCGCCCTGACAATGGAAGACTTTCTGCAGCTGATGATCGTACAGTTTCAGAATCAGGATATTGAAAACCCTGCTTCAACAAGCGATATGATGAACCAGCTGATGCAGATGTCCACAATTCAGGCAATGGCCACTGTTACGGATGCGGCCACAATGTCCTATTCAGCCTCGCTGGTTGGAAAGACTGTGACTGTGGGCGAATATGTGAATGGCAAGCTGAACGAGGTCGTTGGAACCGTGACGGGAAGCGCACGCGAAAACGGCGAGCAGGTGATTTTCGTGGATGGCAAGAAGTATAAGCTGAACTCGATCATGGCAGTCGGGGAACTGCCGCCGGTAGATGAAGAGCCACCGGTGGAGGAAAAACCGGGCGACGGAACCGAGGAAAAACCGCCGGTGGAAGAAAAGCCTGAGACCGATCCGGACAGTGGTGCGGATGAAAAACGCCTATGATTGAACGTCTGAATGGTACGTTCCCAGCAGCGGGAACGGAGCGGCGTCAGACAGCACCAGAGACCGGTACGTTCGGTGACCTGCTGCGGCATCGCCTGGAAAGCATTGGCGTCGAAGCACAGGAGGGCGGTGTGGCGCTGTCCAAGCATGCACAGCAGCGTGCAGAGGAGCGCGGCATTGAAATAACGGGTGACCTGATGGCGCGGCTGAACGATTCGGTTGGACGCGCACAGGCGAAGGGCGCAAAAAATATCCTGGTGTTTGATGCGACACGGGCGTTTATCGTGAATGTACCGCAAAGCCGTGTGATCACAGCGATCTCACAGGAAGAAATGAAAGACAATGTATTTACCAATATTGACGGCGCTGTTCTTTTGTAAAGGATAAAGAAAGCAGGACCCCACAGGGGGAGGCTTTGGAAGCTCGTCCGTTTGACGGCTTCCGGCAGCGCGATGCTTGGAAGGAGCAATATCGTATCTTATGACAGGTTCTATGTATGCTGCGATTGCGGGCCTGCAGACCCACATGCAGAAGATGAATGTAATCGGAAACAACATTGCCAACGCCAATACATATGGCTTTAAGCCGGGCGTGACCTCTTTTACGGAATCCATGTACACTTCGAGCAAGGCAAGTACAGCGGGCGGCGCGCAGTACGGCGGCACCAACGCCGCGCAGATTGGCTATGGCTCCAAAATTGGCTCGATCGATCTGAACTTTGCACAGGGTACCTATGCGGCGACCGGTACAAACTCCCACCTGTATCTGGATGGCAACGGATTCTTTCTGGTAGGGCCAAAGCCGTCGAATATACAGGGAATCAATGACGACGGTACTACGGAAGAGATCACAGGCTATTACGAACCCGATCCCGATAACCTGACCCTGACCCGCGTGGGCAATTTCTGGCTGGACGGCGACGGGTATCTGGTGACTCCGGATGGCAACTGTGTATACGGCTTCATGCCGCAGGGTACAGATCAGATTACCGAAGGGGCGGGCAGCAATATCATGACGGATGCAGAGGGCAATGTCGTGTGGAACACCTGCCTGCAGCCGATCCGCCTGCCGCTCGCAGCACCCAAAGGAGACGGTACGGGTATTAAGGAGAACGGCGCGATGTATCCGGTCCTGGATGACCAGGGAGCAACAAACCAACTGGAATATCCCCAGAATGGTGGTGAGGATGTCAATATTAATAAGACGGTACCAGCGAGTGCGGTTAACCTGAGTGTTGGTCAAAACGGCGTAATCACTGCCGTTATTGACGGCGGCGATCCGATTACAGTCGGCGTCATCGCGGTAGGGAGTGTTATCAACCCGAACGGCCTGACCAAGCTCAGCAACGGCTATTACCAGGGTGGTAATAACGCGGGTGATATGACGGTCGGCACTTGCACCGGTGTTTTAGGCGATGCCTATCTGAACAATATGCCTGCCGATACGGCGACGTCGGATCTGGCGATCGGCAAGGGCGGCACGACCAAGATTATTGCAGGCGGCCTGGAATCGTCCAAGACCGACATTGCAGTTGAATTTGCCGACCTGATCACTGCACAGCGCGGTTTTCAGGCGAACACAAAAATCATTACTGTGACCGATGAAATGCTTTCCGATCTGGTAAGCATGAAGCGGTAAGGCAGGACGATAAGCAAAGGCTGGCAGGGCGGGCGCGTAAATTGCGCGCCCCGCACCCTGCATTGTATGGGAAAGGGGTAGTACAATGATCCGCTTGACAAAGCTGAACAGGGAACCATTCCTGTTGAACCATATGCAGATTGAAACCATTGAACTTATTCCGGAAACCAAAATCATTATGATGAACCATGACTATTACATCGTGCGGGAAACACCGGAGCGTGTCGTTGCCCTGATTGAGGAGTATACGGCCAAGGTGCGGGATATTTATCGGGAAATCACGATCTCTGATAAGCAAAACAGGGACTGGAAATAGATTGAAAGAAATATAGAAAAAATATAGAAAAACCCGGACAGGGGGATTGGCAGCAAAATGAATCTGACATTTATCATAGGCATTGTGTTTGGCTTCTTCATGATCATCTATGGCATTATCATGGGCGACACCCTGACTATGATCGATATAAATCAGCTGGAACAATTTGTAGATATTCCCAGTATTTTAATTGTAGTTGGCGGCACGCTGGCAACGGTTATCGCGGGCAATCCCATGAAGACTCTGGTAAAGTTCCCCAAGCATTTGAGCATCATACTGAACCAGAAAAAGTTCAATCCGGCAGGCATTATTGATGAAGTGGTTGAATTTGCTCAGATCGCACGAAAAAATGGATTGCTGGCATTGGAAGAGCCGGCGAGTCAGCTGGAAGACCCGTTCTTTAAGAAAAGCATCATGCTGATTGTGGACGGTAACGACTCGGAAAAAGTGCGTGAGATGCTGACAAGTGACATCGACCAACTGAGTGCGCGGCATGACGACGTTGCTTCCATGTATGAAAAAGGATCCGCTGCGGCGCCGGCATTCGGTATGATCGGCACCCTGATTGGTCTGGTCAAGATGCTGGCTGGTATGGGGGAATCAAGCACGGGAGCAAGCGATATTGGACCGGCTATGGCCACGGCGTTGATTACTACGTTTTACGGCTGTATTTTGGCGCATCTGGTGTTCAACCCGATCGCGAACAACCTTCGTACACGAGATGAAGAGGAATGCCTGTGCCGCCAGCTGGTCGTAGAAGGCGTTATGGCGATCCAGTCTGGCGAAAACCCGAAATTTATCAGGGAAAAGCTGGAAGGTTACCTGGAGCAGCAAGCGACTGGCGGAGAAGCTGGGGAATCAGGGAAAAAGAAGAAGGGCTCCAGAAAAGAAAAATAATGATCTGCCTGCGGTATAGGAGGGGCGATACGGCATGAAACGAAAAAAGGGCGGTGGCGGTGGCGCAAACTGGATGGATACCTATGGCGATATGGTAACCCTGCTGCTTTGCTTTTTCATTATGCTGTACAGCATGTCGACAATTAATGAAGAGAAATGGCAGCAGTTTGTGCAGAGCTTCCAGCGGCAGCCTTCTTCGGAGGCTGTGGGAATGGGAGGACAGGATAAGGTAGAAACGACTGAACAGGATGTGCAGGAGGCTCTCACACAGATTGCGGCGGCACTGAATGAATACAGCGCAGAGAATAACCTGCAGCAGCAGATGACCGTCACCCAGGGGGCAGATTATGTGTTCATTACCTTCCAGAATGCGGTTTTCTTTGCGGGCGACAGTTGGGAGCTGCTTGACAGCGGAAAAAGGATGCTGGACGAGGTTGCCAAGGCAATACAACCGCAGAGCAAACTGATTGACGAACTGCGTGTGATGGGACATACCTCACAGGGTTCCCCTGATAAGGCAAACGACCCGACGGTGGACCGTTTCCTGGCCTCGAACCGTGCGGCGACAGTAACCGTATATCTGCAAAACAAAAACGTAGTTGATGCGGATAAGCTGGTGAGTGTGGGCTATGGGCAGTGGCGGCCGATCGATGGCTTTGACACCGAGGAAGAGCGGGCGCACAACCGGCGTGTGGAACTGATGGTCACGGGACTGGATCCCGGCAGCGCCGAAAACAGTGTGGAGAAATATTTCACCATGCGCGAGGGCGCGTTGGAGGAGTAATAACAGTACGCAGGTAAAAGGATTTGTTATAACATGTCTGAAGTTTTATCACAAAGCCAAATAGATATGCTCCTCAACGCGGCGAGAAACGGCAATATTGACGCGGGAGTGGGGAATACCGCACAGTCTGAAGAAAAGCGGTATCCGAAATATGACTTCTACAGCCCTAAGAAGTTTACACGCGACAGGCTCAAGATGGTGAGTAGTGTTTTTGAAAGCTATGTCAGGGTGTTGTCCTCCCGATTGAACGCAATGCTGCATCTGGCATGCGACCTTGAGGTCGAGTCCGTTGAGGAACAGCGGTACTACGAGTTTTCCAATGCCTTGAGCGAACGGGATGTGCTGGTGCTGGTGCAGGATACGCTGGAGGATACGGGGGAAAAGGAGCCGATCCTGCTCCATATCACGACAGGCATCATGGTGAGTATGATTGACCGCCTGCTGGGGGGAAGCGGCGACGTAGAGGGCGAGATCGGATCGGATTATGAGTATACGGATATAGAGCTGAGGCTGTACACAGACCTTATGCGGAGCATGGTGGACTGTTTGGACAGCGCTTGGAAAAAATTATATTGATATCGGATTCCGGTTTAACCGCGTCGAGGTCAATCCGACGCTGGTTCAGTTGATCGGGCTGGATGAGGCCGTTGTTATCATTGGTATAACAGTAAAGACGGCTGTCAGCAGCGGACGCTTCAGTATATGCCTGCCAGGCACCATGCTGAGCGACGTGTTCAGCCAAATGAATCGGGAAACCAGCAGCATGCGCCAGCCCAATAAGCATGACAGCGATGAAATTATGGATTACCTGCGCGCCTCGGAGCTTCCCATTATTGCGGAACTGCAGCACACAACGCTGAGATTGTCAGATATTTACCATCTGCATGTTGGCGATGTGATAGATTTGGGACAGCCGAAGGATTCAAAGGTATTCCTGAATATAGGGGATAAGCGTTGGTTCGACGGCACCATGGGAGTGTTTCAGAAAAATAAAGCGGTTCGGATCGATAAGACCTATGTGCTGTCTGAAATGGGGCGCTTAGAAGATGAAGGAGAGAGGCAGTAAGAATGGCATCGAGTTTGTTTAGCCCAATGGCGATGGATGCAATTGGAGAGATTTTCAACATCAGTTTGGGCTCTTCTGCAACGGCTGTTTCCAATATGCTGGCGCGGCGTGTGGACATCACAACGCCCAAGGTATCGCTTGTATCCGCCGAAAATTTCACGCTTGGCGACCTACAGCCCGCAATCGGTGTAAAGATCGATTACATAGCCGGACTGACCGGAAGCAACATCATGCTGCTCAAACGGAGCGATGTGCGGGCGATCGCGGATATCCTGCTGGGAACGGAAACCAAAGACGAGGACTTCCAGATCAATGAGCTGAACATGAGTGCGATTTGTGAGGTCATGAATCAGATGATGGGGGCTGCATCCACCGCAATGTCTGATTTTCTCAATCGCATGGTGAATATCTCAACGCCGCAGGCGTTTGAGATACAGAGCTTGGATGAATTTGTGCGGGAATATTTCCCGTCAGGTGGAACGATGGTTGTCGTCCGCTTCCAGCTTAGCATTGAAAATGCAGTCGAAAGTGAATTTATGAGCGCGCTTAGCATGGATCTGGCGTGTGAACTGCTGGAGGGCTTTAACATTTCCGGTGCCGATGTCGGCCTGCCGGAGGAGCCGTCGCCACAGGCGGCGGCATCCCCAGCTCCATCGCCTGTGGCAGAGCAGGCAAGCGTCGGCGCGGCGTTGAGCCAGGATGAGATTGAAAAGCTGCTGGCACAGAATATGCCTTCCGCGGAAGTGTCGGCAGAGACACCGCAGCAGGCAGCCGTACAGTCGCCACAGGAAGCGGCACCTGCTCGTGCAGCTGAGATGCCGCAGCCTCAGATGCAGATGCCATATCCCCCGTATGGGATGCAGATGCCATACCCGCCCATGTATTACATGCCTCAGCCGCCGGCGGAGCCGAAAACAATCAAAACAAGCAGCCCTGTCATGCCGGAGCTGGACAGCAGGACGGCGCAGCTAACGCAAGAGCAGGAGGGCAATCTGGATTTGCTGATGTCCGTACCGGTGGACGTGTCAGTCGAAATCGGAAGGACGCGCCGGCGGGTAAAGGATATTTTGAATTATACAAAGGGCTCTCTTGTGGTGCTGGACCGATTGGCAGGGGATCGGGCGGATCTGTATGTCAATGGAAAATGCATTGCCAAAGGTGATATTGTGGTAGTTGACGATAACTTTGGCATCCGTATTGCCGAGATTATTGAACCGTTGGAACTGGAAGACCTAAGCAAGTAATTATAAAAAAGGATGGTTTTTACAATGGCGAAGATTTTACTGGTGGATGATGCGGCTTTTATGCGCATGATGGTCAAAAATACGCTGAATGAGAACGGCTATACCGACCTGTATGAGGCAAGTGACGGCGCGGAAGCAGTTACGAAATATGCAGAGCTGAAGCCCGATCTGGTGATTATGGATATTACCATGCCGAACATGGACGGTTTGGAAGCCCTGAAAGCGATTCGTAAAGCGGATCCAAACGCCTCGGTAGTGATGTGTTCTGCAATGGGGCAGGAGGCAATGGTAATCGAGGCGATCAAGTCAGGCGCCAAGGATTTCATCGTAAAGCCCTTTAAGCCGGACCGTATTATTAAAACCGTAAGCTCGATCGTGGGCCAGGCCTGATATGCCGCCCTTGCTTTCACTGGCAGGGATGCTGCTGTGTACAGCGGTTATATTGTTCCTAGCCTACTGGGTAACGCGGAAAATTGGGCTGAGCAGCGGCGTGGGGAATGCGGGCGTGGGCAGCCGGATGCGTGTTTTGGACAGGCTGCCAATAGGGACCGGCCAGTCCCTGCTGGTTGTTCAGCTTGGTGAGCAGTGCTTTGTTCTGGGAGTATCCAAGGAGCACATCAGCCTGATTGCCGAGTTGACGGAGGAGCAGGCGCAGTTATGGAAGAAATCGGCTGCGGTGCATAAGGCTGACACCGCTCCGGCGGCTTTTTTTGAGACGCTTTCCCGCAGGCTGCATGGAAGAGACGATCAGGATAAGGGGGGATAAGGGGCATGCCCGAAGGACTGATCAATGTAAATGGAGATAACGTCCAGACGCTGGAGGTATTGTTCCTTACCACAGTCATCGCGTTGCTTCCGTCCATCCTGGTTATGATGACCTCCTTTACCCGGATCATCATTTCTCTGTCTTTCCTGCGCAGTGCGATAGGGACACAGCAGAACCCGCCCAATATGGTGCTGATTGGGATTGCGCTGTTTTTAACACTGTTCATCATGAATCCGGTTTTAACGGAGATACAGCAAAACGCATATGAACCATATCGGCAACAGGCAATCACGCAGGAGCAGGCGCTTGAACGCGCGGAGGTCCCGCTGAAGCGGTTCATGCTGCGGCAGACCGAGCAGTCCTCGCTGAATATGTTTTGTGATCTGGCACAGGTGGATGCGCCTGCGTCCGAGGAGGAGGCGATGGCGCTGTCCATGCGGGTGGTCGTTCCCTCCTATATGACGAGCGAGCTCAAGCGAGCGTTTGAGATCGGCTTCTTTCTGTATATCCCCTTTATGCTGATCGATATTGTGGTTTCTTCCACATTGATGAGCATGGGTATGATTATGCTCCCGCCGGCGATGATCTCCATGCCGTTCAAGCTGCTGTTGTTTGTCACGGTGGATGGATGGCAGCTGTTGTTTTCCACGCTGGCGCAGGGCTTCCGATAGCGGTTGAGAAAGGCGGGTGCCATAGTGGATCAAAATCAGGTGATGGATATTCTGCGGCAGGGGATGTGGGTTGCAGTCAAGATCGGCGGGCCAATGCTGATTGCAAGTATGGCGGTCGGCATACTGGTTGCTATTTTTCAGGCGGCGACACAGATCCATGAGCAGACGCTCTCGTTTGTACCAAAGCTGCTCCTGATCGCAGTATTCTGTATGGTGGGCGGTGGATGGATGCTGAATACCATGCAGGACTTTACAAGAATGATTTTTACACAAATGCTGGGATAGGCGCACAGGGAGCAAAAAAGATGATAGATGAAGCGGGGCTGACATTGTTCCTGTATATCCTGATGCGGATGACAGGCTTTGTTGTTTTTAATCCGCTCTGGGGACGGATGAATGTGCCGGCTATGGTCAAGGCCGGAGTGAGCCTTGTTATGGCGGTCTTTGTCGGTGCGTTTGCCGTACAGAATGCTGTGGCTGTGCCGGCAACGGCAATAGAGCTTGCGCTGCGGCTTTTATTGGAGCTTGCACTGGGTTATCTGGTTGCAGTGGTCATGCATTGCTTCTTTTATGTGCCGCTTCTGGCGGGACATATGATTGATGCGCAAATGGGGATGAATATGTCCGAAAACTACGATCCTGCTATGGGGACCAATGTATCCCTTACCTCTACCTTGCTGAATATCATGCTTGTCCTGCTTTTTTTTCTCTGCGGGAGGGCATATCACACTACTGCGCATTTTACTCGATTCAGGCCGTATTATTCCATTTGGATCGGCTGTATTAGGGGAGCAGGCGGTTTCCAGCCTTCTGGAGCTGTTCGCTTCCTGTACAGTGCTGGCACTTAAGCTCAGCCTGCCTGTTTTGGCTGCAGAGCTTATCGGGCAGCTGGGAATGGGTATTCTGATGAAGGTAATACCGCAGATCAATGTATTTGCTATCAACTTTGAATTAAAGATCCTGCTGGGGTTGCTGTTGGTGACATTGCTCATGCCGCTGATGGGGGAATTCCTTTTGGGTATGGAAAAGCAAATGCTGGTGGCAATCGAGCAGATGATAAAAACGACAATATTATAGTATTGCAGCCGGAAAGGGGGGAGCGGGCATGGCGGCTGGAGAAAAGACCGAAAAAGCGACACCAAAACGGCGCCGTGACGAACGAAAAAAGGGTAATGTTTTGATGAGCCGCGACGTGGTCGCAGTGGCAACCCTGTTTGCCAGTTATGTGACGCTTCGCATTGGCTTGCCTTTGATGGCAGAGGCTATGGCCGCGCTGGTACGCTTTTGCATCGGGCTGGTGGGAAGCCTGCCGACCGGCGGCGCGAGCGCCATAGGGACTGAACTGAAGGCACAGTCTATGATGGCGTTGGCGCGGTCCGTCGCGCTCCCTCTTCTTATCACTATATTGGCAGCGGTTGCCGCAACATTTGCACAGACAAGGCTTCTGGTGTCATTTGAGGCGCTCCGGCCCAAGTTCAGCAGACTGAATCCTTTGCAGGGGATCAAACGGCTTTTTTCACTGAAAAGCATTATAGAGGCATTCAAAGGCGTGCTGAAAATAGCGATACTGCTGTTTTTGATCTACCGGTTTGTGGAGGGAGCGCTTTTAAAGTTTGCCCAGTATATGAATATGGATCTGGCAAGATCGATTCAGTCTATGCTGGAATTGGGGCTTGGCCTGTTGCTGGAGGTGGCGGCAGCGTTTCTGGTGATTTCCTTTTTTGATTACCTGTACCAATGGTGGGAATTTGAGCGACAGCTCAAAATGTCCAAACAGGAGATTAAAGAGGAATACAAGCAGATGGAAGGCGACCCGCAGATTAAAGGGAAAATTAAAGAGCTGCAGCGAAGAATGGCGCGTTCGCGCATGATGCAGGCTGTGCCGGGCGCGGATGTGGTCATACGAAATCCGACGCACTTTGCGGTCGCATTGCGTTATCGCACCGGACAGGATGCAGCTCCGGTTGTGGTCGCCAAGGGGCAGGATGCGTTGGCCCTGCGTATTGTAGCCGTAGCGGAGCAAAGCGGCGTTGCGGTGGTCGAAAACAAGCCGTTGGCGCGGGCGCTGTATGCGTCGGCCGAGGTTGGGCAGATGATACCGGCAGAGCAATATGGTCCGGTGGCAGATGTGCTGGTTTATATCTACAAGCTGAATCATAAAAAACCGGTTGGTTAAAGATATAGGGAAGTAACGGTGAAACGATGAAACGAATTTTTGACAATGTCATATCTGTGTTCGTGGTGGTCATCGTGCTTTTTCTTCTGATTCCGCTGCCGCCATTCCTGCTGGACGTATTTTTTATTCTGAATATTTCATTGTCGCTGATCATCCTGCTGATCACGATGAATATTAAGGAGCCGCTGGAATTTTCAATTTTTCCGTCGCTTCTGCTGATCACGACGCTGTTCCGTCTGGGACTGAATGTTTCCTCAACGCGCCTGATCCTGTCTGAGCAGGGGGAAGCAGGGCAGGTAATCAAGGTCTTTGGCGAATTCGTTATTCAGGGCAACGTGGTTATCGGCGTCATCATATTTCTGATCATTGTATTGATGCAGTTTATCGTAATCACAAAGGGCGCGGAGCGCGTGGCAGAAGTCGCAGCGCGTTTTACGCTGGACGCCATGCCTGGAAAGCAGATGGCGATTGATGCAGATTTGTCCTCCGGTATCATAAACGAACAGGATGCCAGACGCCAGAGAGCGAAAATCCAGCGGGAAGCAGACTTCTATGGTGCAATGGACGGCGCGACCAAAATCGTAAAAGGTGATGCGATCATGTCGATCATCATCACCTCGATCAACTTTATCGCGGGCTCAATCATTGGCATTGTACAGTCTGGCATGGAACTGAGCGATGTTCTCAGCATTTACTCGATTGCAACGATTGGCGACGGCTTGGTATCGCAGCTGCCGGCGCTGATGATTTCCACAGCTACCGGCATGATCGTAACACGTTCGGTTGCAGATGGAAGCCTGAACAACGATGTAATCCGTCAGTTTCTGGCGCAGCCGCGCGCGCTTTCGATTGCGGGGCTGATACTTGCCATATTTGCGGTCCTTCCCGGTACGCCGCATGTTCAGCTCATATTGATCTCGGCTGCTCTGTTTCTGGTCAGCCGGCGGGTAACCAGCCAGATGGAGGCGCTGGAACGGCAGCAGCAGGAATTGCCGGCGGCACAGGAAGCTGCAAAACGCGAGGCGGAAGCACAGCAATCCGAGATGGATTATTATAAAGATATTAATAATGTGTACTCGCTGATCAATATCGAGCCGATCGAAATGGAATTTGGATATAGTCTGATCCCGCTGGTTGATGAATCGAGCGGGGGCAAGCTGATCAGCCGTATCGTTATTTTTCGGCGCCAGTATGCACAGGATATGGGCTTTGTCGTGCCGTCTATCCGCTTGCGTGATGTGGCGATGCTGGGGACCAACCAGTATGTCATCAAGATTAAAGGGGAGGAAGTGGCGCGCGGAGAGATCCTGACAGATTATTATCTTGCGTTGGAGCCGCCGAATCCCGCAGGGGAAATCGACGGGATTGAAACCATAGAACCCTCCTATGGGATTCCCTCTCGCTGGATTCTGCCCGAAAATAAAGAAATGGCGGAGATCTATGGCTATACAGTGATCGACCCGCTTTCGGTTATGCTGACACATTTGTCGGAAACGATTAAAAAGCATACCTATGAAATCCTGAACCGTGCGGAAACCATACAGCTTGTGGATAACATGAAGAGAATCGCCCCCCAGTTGGTGGAAGAGGCGTTCCCCAACGTTATCTCCTATGCAATGCTGGAGAAGATTCTGAAAAACCTGTTAAAAGAAGGGATACCGATTAAGGATATGGTGACCATCGTCGAAACGGTTGTTGACGCGGTAGCGATTACCAGGGATACGGATTTGATTACCGAAAGCGTGCGTGCCCAGTTGAAGCGGACGATTACCCACCGGTTCTGCGAGGATGGAAAGCTGAACGTAATTACACTGGATGCAGAAGTGGAGAAGAAGATCGTGGCAAGCCTGACGAAAAACGAACAGGGCGTTTATCTTGCCATCGGCCCCGAACTGATGCAAAAGCTTTTGTCACAGCTGGGGGAATATGTAAAAAAGTTTGCCGAGCTTTCGCAGAAGCCGATTCTGCTGACCAGCCATATCATCCGGATATATTTGAGCAGGCTGCTGGAACAGTTTTATCCGGATATAACAGTGCTTTCCTTTAATGAGATTATTACAAACGTGCAGATTCAGTCGCTGGGAAACGTTACGCTTTGATCTGGCATAGCCCGGAAGATGAGAGAGGACGGGAAGAGGCGTTTTGGAAGAACAGAAGCAGTGGGCAGAGCTGTCGAACGAGGCGCTGCTCGAAGAGTATAAGCAGTCCGGTGATAAGGAACTGAAAAAGGTTCTGGTGATGCGGTATGCCTGTCTTGTAAAAAATGTGGCACTAAAGCTGCGTGGGGTTTATGCCAGCTTCGCACAGGTCGATGATATTATTAACGAGGGGATCATCCTTTTAATGAATGCTCTGGATAAATTTGATCTGAGCCAAAATGTAAAGTTTGAAACCTTTATATGCAAACGCCTGCGCGGCATGATTATTGATGTTGCGCGGAAGCAGGACTGGATCCCCCGGTCCGTGCGCCGACATATGCGGGAGATCGATGAGGCCAATGGGCAACTATATACTCGACTGGGCAGGGCGCCAACAGATCAGGAGGTGGCAGGGCATCTTGGTATCAGCGTGGAGCGCTACCAAGCAGAGCTTGCCAAGACTGCTTTGTGCAATGTGCTTTCCCTGGACATGATGCTGGATGAAAACGATTCCGACACATTGGTGAAAAAGCTGCCGCAGAGTGACGCGGACGCCCAGCCGGAGGAGCGTTATCAGAAGAAGGAGATGCAGAAAGTTTTGCGTGACAGTATTGCAGGGCTGCGGGAAAATGAGCAGGTTGTTCTGTCACTGTATTATCAGAAGATGTTGCAGATGAAAGAGATAGCAAAGGTGCTTGGCGTAAGCGAGCCACGTGTTTCTCAGATCCATTCCAATGCGATCCGGAAGCTCCGAGCCGCAATGACAGCCTATATATATGATACATAACGAGGGAGGAATACGCAGTGTATAAAGGATTTTACGATCTGACCTCGGCCATGCTCACGCAGACGAGGAACCTGGATGTGATCGGCAATAACATGAGCAATACTGCCACCACAGGCTATAAAGCAGATCGCTATGCGGACACGACCTTTGATGAGGTTATGCGCAGCCGGGTGGGGAACAAGCAGAAAGCCCCGCAGGCATTGGGTACAACGACGAGTTATATCACAGCGCTCGATGAGGTATATACCGATCACTCCCAAGGTGGGCTGGAGCAGACGGGGCTTCCGTTCGATTTTGCCATAGAAGGGGAAGGATATTTTGCCGTTCAAAGTGCGTCGGGGCGGGTATATACGAGAAACGGATCGTTTATGCTGGACGATCAAGGTTATCTCTACCTTGCTGGACAAGGGCGCGTACTGGGACAGAACGGACAGCCTATCTATCTGGGGACGGATCATATCACTGCCTTAACTGATGGTACGATCATGGGGCCAGACGGACGTGTGCTGGGAGCCTTGGGTGTATTTGCATTTGCCGATCCAGCGCAGACGCTGGAAAAGACGGGGGAGGGGATGTTCACTGCCAATACCCAGCCGCAGGCAGCAGGCAACCGGATAATCCACCATAAAATGATTGAGCGCTCCAATATTGACCTGGTACAGCAGATGACCGAGATGATGACCTGCCAACGTGCCTTGCAGAGTTCATCGCAGTTAAGCAAAATGTATGATCAGCTTATGACGAAGACTTCGACCGAACTTGGGCGAGTTTAAAAAATCGAAAGGGAGCCTTAAAGCATGAATCAGTCCTTTTATGCCGCTTCTGTTGCAGTATCGCAGCAACAGAAACGACTGAACGTAACAGCCAATAATCTGGCAAACGTCAATAATGCCGGCTTTAAAGCGGAAAAAGCGCAGTTTTCCGACCTGCTTTACCGGAACTGGACGGGACCCGATAATGCAGCCCTGCCGCGTGGGTCGGGCAGCCGCATGATCCAGACGGCGACGGATTTTTCTCAGGGCGCCATGATGACGCGGGAGTCCGGCCAAAACTATGGCATAGAGGGACGCGGCTTTTTTGCCCTGCTGAATCCACAGAGCAATGAAATATGCTATACGCGCTCTGGCGCTTTCCACTGGGGAAGTGTCCAGCGCGGAGAGCAGGCGGTGTTCTACCTGTGCGACAGCGACGGGTATTATGTGCTTGATCAAAACAGGCAGCCGATTGAGTTGACCAATGGTACGGAAGCGGCGTATCCCGTTGGTGTATTTGATTTTGCCAATACGGATGGGATGCAGCATTTGGGCTCTAACAAGTTGCTTCCAGTTGCAAAGAACGGCGCGCCGCTGCCAGCAACAGGCAAGGCGATGAAAGGCGTATTGGAAGCATCTAATACAGACATTGCAACGGAGTTCGGTAAGGTGATCGAGGCGCAACGGTCTTTTTCCTATGCGCTGAAGATGCTGCAGACACAGGATGAAGTGGAGTCAACAATCAACGGCTTAAGGACCTGATAGGAGAGCAAGTACGTGAATTTACGAAAATATGAGGAAATGAATTCACAGCAGATCGATGCACTGCGTGAAGTAGGCAGTATAGGGACGGGAAATGCTGCGACAGCTTTATCCGCATTGTTGGGCTGCGAGGTGCGCATCCCTCTGCCAGAGGTTCAGGTGCTGGAGTTCAACGACGCTGTAGAAAAGCTGGGTGGCTTTGAAACCGTTTCTGCAGGCATCATCTCCAGCCTGAGTGGAGAAATCAATGGGTTGATGCTGGCGCTGGTGCAGCTGGATGCAATCAACCTGATCCTGAAGCACATTATGGGAAAGCAGATCGTCAGTTATGACGACCTGACAGAGCTGGAGGATTCAGCGGTTATCGAGGTCGGGAACATACTGATCTCCTCTTTTGTCAATGCGCTGTCCGGACTGTCCGGCGTCAAGATCGTGCCATCGGTACCCCAGCTGACGATCGATATGCAGGGAGCGATCATTACCGTACCAATGGCGGCTTACGGCAACCAGTCGGATTACATTATGCTGATCGGGGGCAGCTTTCTGGTAGAGGGGAAGGAGCTTCCCTGCCGGCTGCTCCTTGCGCCGGATGTACGTTCGCTGAATTATCTTCTGCACAGGTTGGGAATTGACGGATGAATAAGCTGACAGTCGGCATTGCCGATATGAAAATGGCACGCGATGAGGGCGTTTTAATTACCTATGCATTAGGCTCCTGCATAGGCATTTGTCTCTATGACCCATTTATCAGGCTGGGGGCGCTGGTGCATGTCATGTTGCCGCTCAATATGGAAGCGAACCGTACCTCGCCGTTGAAGTATGCGGATACTGGGATACGCCTGACGATCAGTAAGATGGAACAAAGAGGCGCGCGGCGCTCGCGCCTGGTAGCAAAGATCGCGGGCGGGGCGAAAATGTTTGACGTAGCAGGGAACGGGAGCCTGGGCAGCATCGGGCAGAGGAACATCGACAGCGTGCATCAGGTGCTGCAGCAGGAGCGGGTTCGGCTGTTGCGAGAGGATGTCGGCGGACGAAGTGCGCGCACGTTGTTATTTGATGTTGCTACCGGAGAGGGCTGCATCAAGGTCGTCGGTAAGGCGGAGAAAATACTTTGACATAACAGCGATCGAAGGAGTGGGAATTATGCAGGAAAACAAGCGCGGCAATATCTTACTGGAATCGGGAACCAACGAAATTGAAATCATGCAGTTTACGGTCGATGATAACCTGTATGGCATTAATGTCGCAAAGGTGCGTGAGATTATGATGAGCGTGCCGGTAAAAGCAATGCCGCATGCCCATCCCGCGGTGGAGGGAATATTCAAGCCGCGCGATGTTGTGCTGACCGTGGTGGATCTTCCATTCTATCTCACAGGGCAGCATTCCAAGCCAAACCCCAAGGATTTGTTTATCGTTACCAATTTCAATAAAATGTATATTGCATTCCGCGTGCATACAGTGGTGGGGATCAGCCGCATTTCGTGGACAGATATTCAGAAGCCGGACAAAACGGTTTCCGGCGGCGAGGAAGGCGTGGCCACAGGCATTGCCCAGTGCGAAGGGCAACTGGTGACTGTGCTTGATTTTGAACGAATCGTTGCGGAAATAGCGCCAGAAACCACAATACAGATATCTGAAATCGAAAAAAGGGGGCGCGTGCGCAGCGTAGCTGTCCGGTGCTGGTGGCGGAGGACTCGATCCTGCTGTCGCGTATGATACAGGATTCACTCGAAAAGGCAG
Organism: Intestinibacillus sp. NTUH-41-i26; assembly: GCF_032769475.1. GTDB lineage: Bacteria > Bacillota > Clostridia > Oscillospirales > Butyricicoccaceae > Agathobaculum > Agathobaculum ammoniilyticum. The sequence goes on along the minus strand of NZ_CP136477.1, from coordinate 2,141,086 downwards.
GATATACAAACCTGCACATGTTCGCAAATGGGCAGGAGCTGTGGGATTATATCGAACCGCTGGCAGAGGAGCCAGCGAACTTGGAAAGGCATGCTGCACTGGTTATCACCGATATTGAAATGCCCAGTATGGATGGACACAGGCTGACCAAGCTGATCAAATCTGACCCGGTGCTGCGCGAGATACCGGTTATTATTTTCTCATCGCTGGTGACTGAGGAAATGCGTGTGAAGGGAAAGGAACTTGGTGCGGACGAGCAGCTATCCAAGCCTGAGATTGGACACCTGGTGGATGTGATGGACGGCTTGCTGGATAAAAAGAAGCAGGCAAGGTAAAAGCGGCCAAAGGGGGCAGATTTCATGGTAAAAAATAAATATATTGTCCGGCAGGCAATCAAGGACGCGGACAGCCATGTGCTGGGATATGAGATTATGTATTCCAACGGAAATGAGGCATACGGAGGGGATACGGGAGAGGATGCGGCGGCTGCGGAAGCAATTTACGACTTCCTGATGCAGAACTCTGAAAAAGCCCTTAAGGATTCCTGTACATTTATGACCTTCACCAGTTCCTTGCTGGCGCGCCGCACACCGCATCTGTTTAAGAACGACTCGCTCATCATTCAAATCGATGACAGTGTAATCATCCATCCTTTTGCCATGCATTTGGTACAGCAGTATGCAAAAGAGGGATACCAGATTGCAGTCAACGATTTTCAGTTTATGCCGCGCTATCTGGGCATGTTGGAATATATCTCCTATATCAAACTCAATATGCAGACAACAGGAGGCAACTCGGCGGAAAATGTCATGCGTGTGGCGCACAGTATGAATAAGCGTGTGATCGCCACGGGCGTGGATGACCAGCAGAAGTTTGACCAGGCCAGAGAACTGGGCGTTTATGGCATGCAGGGAGCATTTGTGGCAGATAAGTTGGCGAATAAGGTGCATCAAAGCGGCTACCTGCGCAGCAATTTCTTTCGTCTGGTTGTTGCGGTTACACGTGAGGAGCCCGATGTACAGGAAATTGAGCAGATCATTTCCATGGATGTTACACTGACTTACAGCCTGCTCAAAATTGCCAACTCGGCTTATTTTGCGCGCCGTACACAGACGACCTCCGTCCAGCAGGCGATTATGACACTTGGATTAAACCAGATTAAGCGCTGGGTATACCTGCTCAGCGCGGGCGACCAGAGCGCGCAGGAGCTGGAGGATTCCGAGGAGTTTATCAAACGGTCGTTTATGCGAGCAAGCTTTGCAGGCGAGCTGCACCGCTATATGAAGCAGAAGCCCTTGACCCGTTCAGAGGCATACCTGCTTGGTATGTTCTCTACGCTGGGCTACCTGATCGATGCGCCGATGGAGGATATCCTTTCGGATATCCCGATGGTGGACGAACTACGGAATGCATTGCTCAGACATGAAGGGACTGCGGGCAAGCTGCTTGAACTGATCATAAGCTATGAGAAGGCAGATTGGAAGCAGATTACGGAAAACGCGGAAGCGCTGGGAATACCGGCAAACCTGCTCACGACCATTTATTTCGACTGTATGGAGGAAGTGAACCGGATGTGGGAGCAGATGCTCCACCCGGCTATGAGCGAAGAGGAGGCCGCCGATGCGCAAGCGGCGCTCACGGCGCAGCCTGACAATGAAAAAGAGTCTCTGCCAAGAGAGGAGAACTAAAAAAGGAGCCATATGGCTCCTTTTTTATGAAAATATCAGGGGAGGTACGGCGCCGTACCTCCCCATTGGCATTATGCACAGGTATTGATATGCTCTCCCACGCCCGGCTGGGCGGGAAGCATCTGCAGAAGCTCCTGCGCGGCAAGCTCCGCGGAGTCCATCGACTTTTTGGCAATCGAGATCGATACGCTCTGCTGTAGCTGTGCCGCATGCATGGAAACCGAAAGACCAGCGATATCGCTCATCATACTCATTTGTGGTTACCTCCTCTTTGCGGGTCCATAAATGCAGGAAAGCACGCGGAAATGCGTGCCTTCCTGTGATGTGTAGGGATAATAAATATTGCAGTACAACAAAAACCTTACTGCAGGAGCTGCAGAACGCCCTGCGGCACCTGGTTGGCCTGCGCGAGCATTGCCTGCGCGGACTGCACCAGAATGTTGTTCTTGGTGTAAGCCATCATCTCGTCGGCCACGTCGGTGTCGCGGATGGTGGACTCGGCGTCCTGGATGTTCTCCGTCATGACGGACAGGTTATTCTGGGTGTGCTCCAGACGGTTCTGGGTCGCGCCCAACTCACCGCGAATAGAGGATACCTTATTGATCGCGTCCTTGATAGACTTGACCGCAGCCTGCGCGGCATCCTGAGAAGCAACACTGATGCTGCTCAGACCAAGAGCCTGTACATGTACATCGCCGATTTTAACCTTCATTTGGTTATAATCATCCGAAGTATCGCCAATCTGTAGGGTCAGACCAGTGCCGTTTTGATCAGCGGTAAACTCCAAGGTGTTAGCATTATTTTTTACACTGATACCCGTACCCTTCAATGCAGCATTAATCGCCGCAGCGTTGGCATCTGCATCTGTACCCAGCACGATAGCGGTTGCACCCTCCGTGTTTGTTTCATCACCAGCTTTAGCTACAAACTCATAAGTCTTGCCGTTAAGCGTAAAGCTATCGCCAGCTTGCAGTGTATTGCCACCGGCCAGCGTTGTTTTTGCGTTGGCACCCGCAGTAACAGTTGCGTTCGTACCAGTAATAACACCGGTATCATTGCTGCTCATGGTGATAACCTTAGCGCCATTTTTACCGGCAACCTTAGAGGTCAGTTCAACCTTAGCGCCTGTTCCGCCGACATCAAAAACTGCAGACAGCTCTGCATTTTTGGAAATTGCATCCCGAATTGCAGTGGCTTGACCATTTGCATCGTTTGTATCACCAGCATAAGTAATTTCAACCTTTTTCAGTTGACCATCCGCAGTTGCATACTCTACGGTAAGCTTGTGATCGCCTGCCGTACCCTTCGCGGCAACCGTGATTTCAGATTTCGCGCCAGTAGCTGCAACATTGGTAATCGTGCCTGTCGTACCAGCAACTGTAGCAGCCGTCATATCAATTTCTGTCTCTGCCAAGGAACCGTCCAACAGCTTGATGCCGTTGAAGTTAGAGCTGTCCGCGATGCGGTCGATTTCTTCCTTGAGTTTGTCTACTTCCAACTGAAGATTGCTGCGGTCAACCTCGTTGTCATAGGTGCCGTTCGCAGACTGGGTGGCCAGCTCGACCATACGGTTGAGCATGTCCTGCACTTCCTGCATCGCACCCTCACCGGTCTTTACCAGCGAGATACCGTCCTTTACGTTCTTCTGCGCAGTTTCCAGACCAGTGATCTGTGCGCGCATCTTCTCGGAAATCGCAAGGCCGGCCGCGTCGTCGCCCGCGCGGTTGATCTTGTAGCCCGAGGACAGCTTTTCAAGGTTCTTGGATAGTGCCGAGGTATTGTTGTTGTAGTTGCGGTAGGCGTTCATCGCCATGATGTTATGCTGAATACGCATAATGTTTGTTCCTCCTTGAGCATTACAGGGAAAATCCATTTTCCCCAACAAATTTAATTTTCCTGCCGCGTCCCGTGAGCTCGAACAGGACAGGGCAGAAGTAGTGCCGCGGCGGGCGGCGCCGCCCGTAAGCCGGACCAGGGGATTTATGTACCCCCTCAATGGCTGCCGCTATTGGCTTACATATAAATTATCGGCGGTGTATCACATAAAATAAGGGAAAAATAAAAAAATATGGGGTGCTTATATAAAAAAGAGCTTGCAAATAAAAAAAGTTGAACAACACCTTTTTTTAGATAAAAATCAGCCGATATAATAAACGAACCCATTGAGAGAGAGTCTATGGCCAAGGTCCGCGCCTTTGGTTGTGGACTCTTTCTTGCTTCGGAATACCCCCGGATGAAAGCGAATGAAAAACACCCGCCGTTATGGCGGGTGTTTTTTCAAGAACAGGTGATCTTATGTGTTTTCACGGATAAACGAAGCGAGCCGCTTATCCTCCCTGCGAATATGGTTAATCAAAACATTGACCAGCTGGTTCAGGCGCTGAAGATTTTCCATGGTACCGCCCGCACGTTTGATGGCATCCGCAGCATCGCGGATCTGCTTTTTATAATTTACATGGAAGGTACGGTGTGCATCGTAGTGCGGATAATGGTATTGCTTCTGTAGCTGTTCCTCATCCCCGAAGTGCTTTGCGACATAATCGGAAAGAAACTCTGCGGTGTCCCGAAGCGAGTCTCGGCCCCGTCCGGAGGCACAGGCATCCAGAAGGGCATTGATGGCTTCAAACAGCTGTGTATGCTCAGAGTCGATCAGTTCATTGCCGGTAACCAATTCTGGTGTAAGGGAATAGCGCTTAGTACTTATCGAGGTCCTCGGTAAAGGATTTTCCTGCTGCGGAGGAGCGACGAAAGGTATCCCCCTGATCGGGGGACAGTCCTCCTGCATAAGGGCTGCCGCCGAATTTTGCAGAGGAGGAACTGTTGACATGGAACGCGGAGAAAATCTGACGCATGATATTGGCCTGGGAGGAAAGCTCCTCGCTTGCCGCTGCGGATTCTTCGCTCGTTGCGGAATTGGTCTGTACAACCGTGGAAATCTGATCGATGCCCTGCATGATCTGGTCGATGGATTCCGATTCATGCTCTGCGGCATCGGCGATCCGGCTGATCTGCTCAACAGACTGCGTGGTCAGTTCTGCGCTCTGCGTAATGGAATCCGCCGCAGTGCGGGCGATTTCGGAGCCGTTTTCCACAGCCTTGATCGAGGATTCGATCAGAGCGGTCGTATTGCTGGCAGCTTCCGCGCTCTTGGTGGCGAGATTACGCACCTCGTCGGCGACGACCGCGAAACCCTTGCCCGCAGAACCGGCGCGCGCGGCTTCGACTGCGGCATTGAGCGCCAGGATATTGGTCTGGAAAGAGATATCCTCGATCGTTTTGATGATCTTGCTGATCTCCTGCGAGGTAGCTGTAATCTCGTTCATGGCCTCGATCATCTTGGCCATTTGCTCCTGGCTCGCGATATTCTGCTGTCCGGCCTTGTCCGCGTTTTCCTTCGCTACACGCGCCGATTCGGCGTTTTCGCGGGCAGCATCAGCAATATCGTTAATGGTGGAGGAAAGCTCCTCTACCGCGCTTGCCTGCTCAGTAGCGCCCTGTGCGAGCGCCTGCGCACCATTGGAAACCTGCTCGGCACCGGCAGATACCTGGTCGACCGAGGACATGGCGTTGGAGATCATATTGCCCAAAGTAGAAAGAAGGGTGGAAAGATTGTTGGATACGGTTTGAAGTGCGCCGGGGAAATTTCCGTTTACAGAAATCGTAAAATCGCCGTTGGCCATACTGGTAGTGACGCGTGCGACTTCGCTGATGGATTCCTTCAGGACCGTTTGGCTGGTCTTGAGCGCGGAGGAGATTTCACCTACCTCATCACGGGACTCATAAGTAACGGGACGATCGAGATCGCCGTCGCTCATAGCAACGATAGCGTCGCGCGCTTCGGACAGCGGCACCCGAATGGAGTGGATGATCTTAACAGCGAAGATAAGTGTGAGAGCCAGAAAGATCAGTGTCATGCTAACAAAGATAATAGCGATCCGTATGACATTGCTGGTTTCATTGTCGATAAGGACCTTTATGTCACTTTGTAATCCGCGAATAAAAGTGCGGGCAGCATCAGCTTGGGCAGTCAAAGCCGGCGTACACTCTTGCTGCAGGATTTCAGTAGCAGCATCAAAATCATTTTTATCCAGAGCGGCAGTGATTTCGGGAACAATATTCAACCATTTTTGCGAAGCGGCAATAACCTCATCTGCTGCATTGGCTGCCATATACTTTCCGGTATTTTCCTGTAAGTAAGAAATTTTCTCCTCCAAGCTGCTGATGGCTTCATTCAGTTTTTCCTGATTGGAGGCATAATCGGACTTGTTCGTATCGAGTACCATATCGCGTGCATAGCGAGCGGCGGTGTTGATATTGACCTGAGATTCCAACGCCTGTGTTTCAAGCTGTAGTTCGCCATTAATTAGATCGGTGTAACGGTTGTTAACAGAAATCGTATTGATCAGTGCAAATATGACGAGTATGAGTGACAGAATGATTGGTATGGCAAAACCTACGGCAAGTCGTGCGCTAATACGCATGTTTTTCAGCTTCATGTTGTGAAATTCCTCCTGAGTTTTGAAAATGAATTTATAAAAAACGGCAGCTTAACGCAACTCGCCGTATTTTCCTTTTTCGACGTCCCCTGCAATCCGGCCGGAAACCAGCGTAACAACGCGCCGGCACATGATATTGACAAAGTTTTTAGCATGGGTCGCCATAATGATGGTTGTACCGCGGCGGTTGATCTCGTTTAAAATGTTCATGATATCCCAGCCGGTATCGTCATCCAGATTTGCGGTGATCTCATCCAGGAGCAGGATATGAGGATTGCAGATGATGGCTCGCGCAAGCTCGACCAGCTTTATCTGCCCGCCGGACAGCATGTATGGATAGGAGTCCGCCATAGTGCGCATACCAACAATGGAGAGGGCTTTGAGTGTGTTTTGTGGGATAACCCGATTGGAAACCCCCATGGCCCGCTGGACGATTTCAAGGTTTTCACCGATCGTTTTTTTACGAATGAGGGCTGGTTCCTGCCACACCTGCCCAATCCGGCGGCGGTACAATGGACGCCGCCACTGTGGTATACGGTTGATCTGCTGCCCTTCCACCCATATGGCGCCCTCCTCCGGAGTGATGTGGTTTGCAAGCAGGCGGAGAAGCGTTGTTTTTCCCGCACCGCTGCTGCCAATCAGAAAAACAAAGTCTCCTGCTTCGATCGAAAGCGAAAGTTCGTCGATTGCAGCAAAACGGCGCTTTTCATTCATAAAATATTTGCTTACATGGTCAAATTCGATCTGGGGCACGCGTTGTTCCTCCGGAAAAATACAAAATGGTGGTCAAGAATGGACAAAAACGGGTTTATCTGCTATGATATCAAAAACAGGCTGACGATAAGGAGGTGAGCGGCGTGAAAAAAGTAAAAAAGCACAAGATCAGAAATACGGTTACCGTACTCCTCCTCATGGTATGCTGCATTGGTGGTGCGGAGCTTGCAGTCGCCTACTGGCTGGATCGGCCGGTTTTTGACAAGCTCACAAAGCCGGTGATACAGAAAGCGGAACAACTTTGGCAGCGCGGCGGTGAGGTGATTGCCGCCGGCCGGTTTTGGCTGACTGATAAATTCGCACAGCCTGCCCTTATGGAGCAGGAAACGGTAGACCCGCAGAAAGCCAGCGAGCCCATGCTGTCAGACGGCGGGGAGGCGATCACAGATCCATCTGTCACAGAGCTGACAATAAAGGATGGGCAGGAACTTCTGACCGGCGGTTCCATTTCCGTTGCGTACTTTGCACAAAGCGATTCGGCGTGGAAGGATAAAAGCTATGGAAACGATCCGATCGGCAGCTATGGATGCGGCCCCACGGTTATGGCAATGGCTGTGCAAAGCATGACCGGAACGAAAACTGATCCGGAAAAAATGGCGGCGTGGTGCGCTGTACATGGTTATTGGGCACCCCAAAGCGGTTCTTACCATTCTATCGTGCAGGGGGTAGCAGATGCCTTCGGATTGGAATGTGATCCGGCAGGGACGCTTAGTGCGGACGAGCTTCGCCTTCAGCTTTCCGGTGGCCGCATTGCGGTGGCGCTGATGAAAGCCGGACATTTTACAAGCGGTGGACATTTTATCCTGCTGCGCGGTACAACAGTGGAGGGGAAGATCCTTGTAGCTGACCCCAACAGCCGCGCGCGCAGTCTGGCTGCGTGGGATGCCCAGACCATCATAGACGAACTGAGCGACAGCCGCAGCGCAGGAGCGCCGCTGTGGTTCCTGTCAAAATCAGTGCAGGATTAGCCGCGTGTGGAGAGACCCTGTTCGAGCCGCTGGTTGAGTGGAAGGAGCCGATCCAGCAACTGGCGGTTTTGCGCCATCTGCCGCGCGAGCAGTTGACCCTCTTCATCTTCAGGCAGGCCCCCGTCCAGAAGGGCCTGCCATTTTTGCTGCATATCGTCGGATAGGCTCGCACACAAGGTGTGTATGGCCTGATCTGAGGCTTGAAGTCGCAGAATCGACTCTTGACGCATGGTGAGCAGAAGTCCGAAAGAGGTGCGGTCTCCGCGGTCCAGCGATTCGCCGAGCTGTACGGTGAGATCAAGCGTTTCGCTTAAAGCGGTATACCTGCGGCGGAGCTGGGTCAGGAGCTGTTGGGCCTGTGCGTTCATACGCCGCCTTCTTTCTGAGCGGCGCGGAACGTATCGCGCAGGTCGGTCAGCCGCGGCTTTACCTCTGCCAGGATTCTGGTGTTGCGCCCGATCTTTACGCGGGTCAACTCATATGTGAAAAAATCATACAGGCGATGCAGGTCGTGGCTGATGGGATACTGTGGGTCAAGCGTATCGTCCAGATATTCGAGGATTTCGATACAGCGCGTGATGGATGCCTCGAAAAGCGTATAATCCTGCTTGCCTATGGCAAGCTCGGCGCGCGTAAGGCGCTTGACCAATTCGTCATAGAGCAGCAACAGCAGCTCGCCGCGTGTCATCGTATTGACAGACTGCGCCTTATACTGTTCGTAGCCATGCATATCCATAGGCTTTTCATCCTTCCGGTCAATAGCCGCTCCCACCTAAGCTGGCAAGGTAGGAGCTCTGGGAATTCATCTGGCTGATCAGAACCTCCAGCCTGCTGAACTTCGCGGTGTAGGTATCGATCTGATCATTCAATTTATCGGTAAGTGTGTCAATCATATCGGTGATATCCTCGAGCTGGTTCTGGATCGTATTGTTCAGCAGGGAGAGGGGGGAATACTGAGAGCCTGCCTTTTCGATCAGGATGCCCTTGGTCGCGCCGGTGGTACCGGCATATTTGTCAAGCTGAACTTTCAGGCGGGAAATAGCGCCGCCCGAGGAGGTGTCATCCACCCAAGTGGTTGTACCGTCTGCGTTGGTAACCTGCTTTTGCTCCATCGGGTCGGAAAACGCGCTTGCCACGGCATCCGGATCGGTTTCAAGGATGGAACGCAGTTTGGTTTCGTCGAGTGTGATTTTGCCCTTATCTGAATAGTTTGTGGAAACATTGATACCGATTTTGGACAAATCAGAGCCGGAAAAGAGAAAGCGCAGACTGCTGGAGAGCGAACCAAGGTCGCTGTCATTGAACAGCAGGCCCTGCTTGGCCTTTGTCTCAAAGGCTTCAATCTCCTTATCGCTCATATCCGCCTTCTGATCTTCTGTAAGCGGCTCGTAGCTCTTATTGTAATCGGGCTGGGTGGAATACTGCTCATTGATCTCCGAGAGGACCTTGTTGTAATCCTCGACAAAGCTCTTGATTGCGTCGACAATCTTATCGCTGTCCACCTTTGCGCTGAACGAAACACCGGAATCATTTTCCGCAGCCGCGTCAAAGGTGCCGCTGGCGGTAACGGTAAAGCCGTCTATGTTGAAAGCATTAGTGCCGCTGGTCAGCTCCCGTTCCACACCGTTAATAAGCGCGGTCATTTTTGCATCCTGTCCCTGAATACGGGTGGAGGAAGCGCTGTCGACATACTGCCCCTGTTTGTCCAAACGCTGGATTTTTGCGGTGCTGCCATCATCACTGTATTCGACGGTGCCAAATAAACGGGCGGCAAGATTATCCGCCCCATCCGAGGTGGTTTTGCTAATGGAAACGCGGCCGCCGGTACCACCGTGCGTGGAGGAAAATACAAACTGGTTAGAGGTTTTGGAATAACTGAGCTTGACGCCGGCCTCGGGCTTGCTGTTGATTGCGCTGGTCAACGTACTGATGCTGTCGTTTGCGCTGAATTCCCCGATCTTTACACCGTTGATTTCAAAGGAATACAGGGCGTTTCCACTTTCATCGGTCTTGATTTTCCCATCAGGGCCGGTAATAGCAGTCATACCCTTAATGATGGTGATTTTCTTTCCGTCCTGCTCTATCGAATCGGTACCATACAGGTCGCCCAGAGTTTTGCTCGTATTGACACGGTTGGATGCGCCTCGGTCGATACCGAAAATGCCGCCCTTGCCAACCACATGGAGCGTGCCGGAGTCGATAGAAAGCGTATCGCTGTCACCCTTAACAGAGAAAGAGGGCTGGAACGTGCCATCTGAGGCGGTGTTGGAAACCGTAACCCTACCGTAGCCGAACGCCTGATCCAGCTGCGTTTGCAGATAGTTTTGCATAGCGGAATTGGGGTCAGAGGACTCGAAGATTGCCTTGTATTCTGCAGAATCCTTTTCCGGCATCGTGATTGTTGCCGTGGTGCCATTGAAAGTAAATTTCATGGAAGAACCGGCTAAAACCTCACCGGCGGGTTTGCTGGTGGCCAGATCCGTCGCTTCCACTGCAGAGGAGGATTCGATTTTATCGGTTGCCGTCAGCTTGCTTCCGCTGGACAGATGCAACGCTGTCAGCACTTCCTGAGAGGAACTGCCCAGCAGCTCGAGGGTGTTGGTTTCGCTGGAGTTGGTAAACTGGAACGAAATTTTTCCATCGACGACCTCGGCCTTGACCTTGCTGTCCATTTTTATACTGGTGCCATCGCTAAGCGAGACAGAGGCGTTTGAAAGCTGCCGGTTAATTTCATCAGCGACATCTTCAACGCTTTTGTATTCACGATCGCTGTCAAATGTAATGGAAAAGGATTTGTTGCCATATTTAAAGGATAACTGCTTTCCGGCCAGATTACTTACGTTCACATCACCTTTCAAGTCCACGCCCTTGGAGGCGTCAATGCTTTGGGTGTTGTCAATACCACTCAAGCCGGAAAAGGTGATGGTTTCTGATTTTGCAAGCTGGCTGACACGCTGGATCACAATATCGCTTGTTGTATTGCCGGAAGCTGAAATTAAGTCCTTATATTTACCGGCTGTAGTGATAATACTCGGCTTGAAGAAATTCGCACTCATCAGATTGGTTGAGGAGGTGTACGAGGTATATTTGGTGGAAAGCTGCACCAATTGATCGCTGATACTGCGGTACGCTTCCTGCTTCCACAGCAGCTTTTGCTGTTTCTGTTGCTGCGCTGTGATTTTGTTTTTTGTGCCCATGACCATGTTTTCGATCATGGCTTCAGTATCCATGCCGCTGGCAAGTCCGCTCAGCACATTGCGGCTGCCATAAAGGCTGGAGGCGCTGCTGCCGCCTACACTGCTTACTGCCATAAAAACACTCCTTTCCCCATGATACGGGGTGATAATACAGTGAACAGGATCATGCAGAAAAAAATAAAAATCCCTATATTTTTATCTCGACGTATAGTATACTAAAATTAAGGGCGGAAAGCTTTTTTTTAAAGACAAAGGAGTGATTTTATTGGCGGAGATAATTGCGGTCACCAATCAGAAGGGCGGCGTTGGCAAAACAACGACCGCCGCAGCGCTGATTGCTACACTGGCGGAAAAGGGGAAGAAAGTTCTTGGCGTCGATCTGGACCCGCAGGGCAATCTCGGCTTCAGCCTCGGTATAGATATTGATAATGTACATACCCTGTATGAGGTGTTTAAAAAACAGATACCGGTCGAGCAGGCGTTATGTGCTACGGAGTATGGGGACATGCTCGCGGCAAATATCCTGTTGTCCGGTGTGGAATTGGAGTGCAACAAGCCAGGGCGGGAGTACCTGCTCAAGACCGAGCTGTCCGCGCTGTCGGCGGATTACGACTATATCATTATTGATACGCCGCCTGCACTGAACCTGTTGACAGTGAATGCTTATGTGACAGCGGACAAGCTGATCATCCCGATGGCACCTGAGATTCTCAGCCTGCTTGGCGTAACCCAGATCAAGGAAACAATCGAAACGGTGAGGCAATACTATAACCCGCGTCTGAAGGTCATCGGTATTCTGCTCAATAAATTCAATGCACGGCTCAACCTGAACAGGGATGTGCTGGATCTGTCACGGCAGATCGCAGAGCAGCTTGATACCAAGGTGTTTGAAACAAAAATAAGGCAGGGTGTGCTTGTAGCGGAATCACCCGCACATGGGAAAAGTGTTGTGACCTATGCGCCGCACTCCAAGCCTGCAATGGATTTTGTTGCGCTTGTTGAAGAAATACTGCAGGAAGGCTCGGTGGAGCAGTAACGTGGGAAAGGGGAAAAAACATGGCGGAAAAGCGCAGCAGTAAAACGGCGCGCGTGCTGAACCTGATCACGCAGCAGGGGGGTGAAACGCCGGAGCAAAACACAGAGGAGGTACGGCAGCCGGCTGACGTAACGCAGGAAGAGAAAAAAGCGGTGAAGCGCAAGGCCGCAAGGAAAGCTACGGTCCCTCGCAAGCCGGCTGTACAGAAGAAAATAGAGGACCAGGATGAGCCGGATCAGCAAGCGTCAGCTGTGCCGGAGCGCATGGCACAATCCGCACCGCTGCCGGTTGTCCCTATCGTGCAGACCACAAAGGATCGGGAAAAGGCATTGTCGGACGAGATACGCACAGGTCTGTTACAGGCGCTGGAAGCAGAGGTGAACGCAATACCGGCGCAAACAGCGGAGGAGGAGGCGCCTCCGGATGAAAAAGCAGTCGACAATATGCCGTCAACGGAACCGGAACCAGCGGAGCAGAAAAAGATATGCTTTCCATCACAAGGCGCAAAGGAAGAACAGGCCTTTGTAACACCGCATGGGGAAAAGGATGTCCAATACATTAACGTTCTGCAGGAGCTGGTGGAGGAGGAAGCAGCATACTATGTAGAACATATGCTGCAATGCCGCTGTGCTCGCTGTGTTGCAGATATGAAAGCGCTGGCATTGACAAACCTGCCCTCCAAATATGTTGTGTTGGACAGCAAAAGGCGGAATGCGATGATGAGTCTGTATGCGGCGCGGTATGATAAGCTCCTGTCCGTCCAGATGATGCGCGCATGTGTGCTTGTGAATGAGAACCCCCATCATTAGAAAGCAGGGAAAGGTGCTACAAAAAGGGGCCGCAGCATAGCTGCGGCCCCTTTTTTACTGTCGGCGGATAGCGGTTAATGGCTGATTGTGCCCTCTGGCGTCTCGAGCAGACGACCGAGCGCGTCCAAATCCAGCGGCCGGTAGAAATAAAAACCCTGGATGAAATCACAACCGGTCTGTCGGATCAAGTTGAATTCGTCCTCGGTCTCCACACCTTCGACACAGACTTGTTTGCCAAAACGGTGGCAGGAATAGATAATGCTTGCGATAAAGTCCAGCTTCTGCTTGGAGGAGGTGATCCCGTGGATCAGCGTTTGATCCAATTTGATCAGGTCGGCCGGATGCTGTAGAAGCAGGGAAAGGTTGGAATAAGCTGTGCCAAAGTCGTCCAGAACAAAGGAAATGCCTATTTCCTTGCACTGCCGGATAAAGGCTTCCAGTCGCTCCGGCGCACTGTCATGATGGGTTTCCGTAAGCTCTATCAGTAGGTTGTGGGCTGGGATATGGAACTGTTGAAGCGTCTGCCGGATATGAGGGAACAAGCCGTCATCCAGAAGCTGAAGGTAGCTGATGTTGATGGAAAAGCGAAAGTCCGGCCGAAGGGAAAGAATATGCTGTGCCGCACGCGCGGTCTGGGTGATGACCCATTTGCCGACAGGAACAATCACACCCTGCTGTTCCAGTGTGGCGATGCACTGGGAAAGCGAAACATTTTGCCCATGCATGCTCCAGCGGAGCAGGACCTCGCCGCCGAATATCTGTTGCGTAGCGGCTTCAACCTGCGGCTGGACAACGATATGGAAGCCTTCAAAGCCGTGGTTGACACTGTAATTGAGGGTAAAACCGAGACTGCTTTGTTCTCTCCGATTTTGTATCATATGGGGAGAAAATTTCAGATAATCCAGCGAGGGGAAGCCAGCCGAAACATTTGCGACCACGATGGCGTTGTCAATCAGCTCCTGCGCGGTGGCCCCGTCCTCAGGGTAATGCAGCACGCCTGCCGCGCAGGGATACATCATATGGATTCCGTATTTGGCACAGGCATCCAGCATGATATTGCGTATCCGCTGGACCGGAAGCGCAGGCTTCAGGTTTTTATGGGAGAAAGCGAGGAAATGGTTGTCACTCAGGCGAAAAAAACGGAAGAACGTACCCATCTGTATTTCCAACTGGCAGCCAATCTCACGCAGGACAGCGTCTCCCGTTTCGCGGCCGAAAGCAAGGTTGATATCGGCAAGCGGCTGGAACGCAAAGCTGAGCAGGAGCAGGGGGGAGCGGGAAACGCTGCAGATAGCAGACAGCTCCTCTTCTGCCGAGGACAAATTGAGAAGCCCAGTGGTCGAATCAACGGCGTCTTCGTTTTTCAGGCAGACCATGCTACCGGAAAAGAAGAGCGGGCGGGCCATTTCCGCGTCCCACTTCATAATGCCGCGGCAATGGATCCACAGCAACTGCCCCGCCTTGTTGTAAATACGGTAGCGGATCGTATGGATCTTGCGTTTCTTTTCAATCATATCCTGCAAATCGGCTATATGAAGCGCCTGATCCGGCTTATAAATCCGCTGCTCCAACAGGTCGACAAAATTATACACAAGATTGTCTGTAAAATTGAATTCGTCTTTCAGGTTATCGGAAATAAAATAGACATTTTTCTGCATATCACCACAATAGAGGTAAAAGGTGGTATCTGCCATGGCGACGGACTGGAAAAAGACCTCGGGATCAAAAAAATAGTTGCTCAGGAAGTTTTGGAACGCGGTTTCCCTGGAGGAGAAGCAGGCAGGCGGCATAGCACTGCCGCGCAGCGTGGAATGGCGCGTCTGGCCGGTTGCGAGGTCGATGCGGCTGTAGTATTTCCGCTTATCCTGATACATCAGATCGTCCGCTTTCTGTATCAGGGTGCGGATATCCTGGCTGGTATCCGCTGTCCACAGGCTGCCGATAGACAGCTCGCAATTGCTTTCAGCCAAGAACACCCGCAACTGGGCGACGCTTTGTTCAAAGTCCGGCTGCGGCGTATTATCGCATAAGACCAGGAATTCATCACCGCCCATACGGTAGACCGGCTGGGTGGGGAACGCTTTCTGCAGAATATGAAAAATACGTACAATCAGTTCGTCGCCGCTGTTATGACCGAGCAGATCGTTAATGCTTTTCAGTCCGATCAGGTCGCAGTAGACGAGGCCGATTGAATGCAGTGGACATTCCCTGCGGATATGGTCTTTTAGTGCGCGGCGATTCAGGGCACCGGTCATCTGGTCGTACATGCTGGAGTTCTTGAAATAATGCAGCAGATCTCGCCGCTGCATGGTCGTGGTGATGAAAGGGGACAGCACCTTGCAGATATCGGAAAGATAGCGGAGTTGTTGCGGCGGTGCGTTGTCCAGACGCAGGTAGCCGCTGATGCGGCCCTCCAGCAACAGTGGAACAAGGAGAAGGGACTGATCACCCCCAGCGGAAGCTTGGTCACAGAAAACGGGAAGATGCCTTTGCAGCTCTTGACCACTGGAAAGAACCAGAGGCTCGGTGCTGTCACGACCGGGATACTGTTGTGAGAGGTACTGCTCCAAATCAAAAGGGAGTATCTTAGTACCCGCAGAGGAGGGAGGCCAGCAGTAAGTGCTCTGAAATCGGTGTTCGGCCGGTACGCGTTCGTAAATGGAAAGCTGCAGACCGGCCTGCTGCTGTCCAATATACTGCAGCATCAGGTTCAGGGATTCATCCGGCTCATCCGAGGCCGCGAAAGCAAAAATCAGGCACTCATTTACGAACGCTTCGTAATGAACGAACGAATTGAAGCGATAGGTCTCCAGCTCGCTTCTGTCCATATTGATGGCCAGCGTGACATGATAACGGCAGCCGCTGTATTCGATCAGGCTGTCCTTGATGCGGAACGTATGTGCGGTGACGGGATTACGGTATACCCATTCGGCGGCCCCGCTTTCCAAAAGCGCCCTGCATGTACAGAACGTACAGGGCTCGTGTGCATGCTGCATGACCTCGTAGCAGGGATGCCCCTTATAGTCCGCTTCTGAAGGAAAGCCATACAGCTCCCGTGCATGACGGTTGAGGTAGACCAGCTCGTGCGTATCGATATCGCTGACATAGACAAGGTCGCTGAAATGCTCGAAGTATTCCCAGGGAGCCTGCATAGCTACCCCCTCCTTTATACACGGAAAAACTAATATATATAACATATCGGCAGAGCTTGGCATTGTGTTAAGAGACCGCGAGCGGGGTAAAACAAAAAGGAAGCCGAAAGGCTTCCTTTTTGCTGTGTATTATGGGTCTGTTTCCGAGGTGGTTCCATCAGAAAGAACGAATTCCACCTTGTTGGCGCCGTCTTCTTCAATGGGGTTCCCGTCAGAATCCCTTTTATATTGCAGGGTAAAGGTGATGGAACCGTCGGTTCGCATGTAGCCGGACTTATTGGAGAAGTAGCCGCCATTCCCTTTTCCGTCTGTCGGCGTGATCGTGAAGGAGTCGCCTACAACAAAGTTATTGAACTTGACGCCCAATGAACGGGTGGGGTTCAGGTTCGACAGCTTCACATATTCTACGGAATCAGGGAAAAGGTCACTGTTTTTACCGACTGTGGGAATGTAGGCCTCCGGTGTACTCATACTGTCATCGAATACATAAAGCTCGGTGTCGAAGTTGATGGTAACTGTTCCGTTATACCAATGCTTATTGTTGCTGTAGGTGGAGGTCGTGTTCATTGATTTTACCAGTGGGCCGCTGCGGTTCACCTTCTGTATATTTTTTACCACGCGGAACACGGGCAGGCCGCCCAGCTCATTCTTTGCAGCGACGATGAACAGATATTTTGTCGGTTCGTTTTGCAGCTGATCTTTGTCGATCACGGTTTCGGTGCCGCTGAAATTCCGCTCCGCGCCGTTTTGGTCAGGTGCGGGGGAGGCGTCGCTGCCGCCCTGCATGATTTCCCACAAGGCTTCCTTGAAAGCGGTGGAGTCTTTATAGCCGCCAATTGACGTATCAGAGGACCACTTGTCGAACGCATCGCTCTCCATCATTTCCAGAGCAGTTTTGCCATTGATTTGGGTTGAAAACAGGGGCGGATAGCCGCTCTGTGTTGCCTGCGGATAGAGAAGCCAATGCACTTCCGCTTCGACGCTGGTTTGTCCGGCAGCGGGCTTGATGGAAAAGGTTGCCTGACCATCACCGGTGGAATTGGCGGTCAGCACAGGCGGAACCACATCGCTGGTGTTGAATTTGTAGCACCAAACAGGGGAGGGATCCTTATACGAGCCTTTCAGAACAAAATAGATATAGTACTCCTGATTGGGCTGGAGGTCCTCAACGGTAAAGCTGCCCTGGCCTGTACCGCCGTAACGAACCTTGCCGGTTTGATACCCATTGGCCGGGGTGTAATTGGATGGGCTCATGATATTCTGGGTGGTGGGGGTTCTGATACCCTGCTCCTTCCGCTTACCAGGCTCCGGTAATGCAGCCTCGGCGTCGCCGTCGTCCTTAAATTGGCCGATATCTATAATAAGACCAGGATCATCCAGATCAGGCTCCAGACGGTTGACAGGGGCGACAACGTAATATACGTCCGCCTCGCGGTCGAGCATGTAATCGACGCGTGTCAGGGAATCACCGGGAGCCACACGGGGATACCCCTGCATGAACTGGGGCGCGTTCTGGTTGACGCGGCGCACATCAATTGTGAAATCGGATGGGTTGCCGATCGAGGCCAGCTTCTTCTGTTGGATCACATAGCTGTCCCAGAAGGACTGCTCGACGATTCCACCGGAAGTCAGGTTTTGTAGTTCGTTGGGACTGCCTGCAACGCAGTACATATACAGGTTAACGGTCGCATCCCACTTGTTACGATCCCTGTCCAGATTGATGGACGTAAATTCGACTGCGTATTCATATCCCTGGACCAATTGATTGAGCTGCGGATAGTCAGTAGGCTCAAGACCCTCGGCGCGGTTCAGGCTGGCCGCTGTCCACTTTTCATCGGGTGTTTTATTGATGGTGAATTCTACCGGCGTGCCGACCGTATCCGTTACGATTTCCCAAGCGGGCTTTTCAGCTGAAAGGTCACGGCGGTACAGCTTGAACGAAATCGTGGTATCCGAGGCGATCAGCAGGTCGTATTTTGTTCCATCGGGTACATTTTCTGTGGAATTGGCATAGGGGACCATGGAGAACGAAGCTTCAATGCCGGCGGGATTAAAACCGTCGACATCCGCGGCGGTATACTGCAATTTATTAAAGTCCACCTGCGCATCCAGGACACGGAATTCCTGGGACTTGGTGTTGGCCGGCAGGACATTGTTAGAGGAATCCGTGATGTTGTTCAGTACAAACTGGTAGGTCGCGCCGCTCTGCAGCTTCAGTGCAGCGTTGGCAAAGGTGACCTCGGTCTGCCCTTCCTCGTTCAGCTTGACCGTTATATTCTGACGTCCGTCTGGACCGAGCTCAAGCTCCTGCTTGCGCTGGTCGGTGGGATTATCCATGTTGTTGAATGTAAACATTCCCCGGATAATATCTACCCACTTGATCGGGGTCTGGTCTTTATCGCCGGCAAGCGTAAAGTCGTTTTTGCCGGAGGCAAACATTTCGGACAGGGACATTTGTGTCTCGCGGCTGTAAATGTCCTCGCTGAATACAAGGGTGACGTCGGTATTGGCCAGCGGGATGCCCTCGTCATTGGCCTGAGAGAAGCGCAGCTCAACCAGCTCCGGCGCGCTGCTGTCCAGCGTTTTCGCGTTCAGGATAGTCGCGATTTCAGACAGATTGCCCGCCGTATCCTCAGCGACAAAGTAGATATCGTAGGCGGTTTCCGCGTCAAGGCCGCTCATGTTGAAGGAAGCGACCGCGTCCTGCTTCGCGTTGAACGAGCCGCTTTTGAGCGCATACATGCCACCCTTAATCTGTAGCTTTTTGTCGAGCGCCTGCGCCTCCTCGTCCAGATCGGGGTTAGACTGCGGATAATTTTCCGTACCGTGCTTTACGATTGCCCAGTACACCTTACCGTCTTCATTGATCATGGATTCGCCGGTCAGCGCCTTGGCGTCGATTTTACTGATTCGGGGATAGTTGGTGCGGAATACAGGGGGCGTGCGGTCGGCGGTTTTTACCGATATTTTTTTGACCGCCGAATCGTTAACGGTATCGGTCAGGAAGAAGTATGCGTCATACTCGGTTACCTCGGCAAGCGCGTCCCTGGCGTACTTATCCTTGTTGCCCATCAGGATGTTGTCTTCCTCGCTGCGGATCAGCTTGCCCTTTCCAGAGGAGATGGCGCCGCTGAGCGAGCCATCCTTAAAATCATTTGCGGTGGGGGCGGGCATCCCCTTTTTGTAGATGGCCCAGTAAAGAGTGCAGGTTTTTGTTGCCGCTACGTCAAAGGTAACATAGGTGTCCTCAATCGTACTGGTTCTGGGATAGCCGGAGGCAAAATTGGGCTTGCTGTTGTCTGGCGTGGTAAAATACACACTCTTGACCGTGCTGCGGTCGTCGCGTGCGTCCACCAGTACAGCAGAAAGGACATAGGAGGCCCCAGGCTGCAGGCCGGTGATTTTCTGTGAAAGCGCATCGTTTGCATCCTTGACGGACAGGTTACCGCTTTTTACAATTTTCCCCCCATAGGAAGGCGGCTTGATCAGGTCGTTGGCATCAAAAGCACCGTCGCCGCTCAGGCGGACAGCCCAGTACAGCGTGCCGGGCTTGTTCGTCATAAAGGAGGCCTCGGCCTGGTTGGGGGCAACATCTGACAGACGGGGATAGCCGCTCAGGATGCGCGGCTTGTCTGACATTTGATCCGCCAGTGTGCTGTCCATGGTGATGCCGTCGATATTGGCGGTGATGCCGGGACGGATGATGATGACATCGGGCAGCATTTCCACCGTACAGCCCGGTGCATTGACGTACAGGGTGCCGATGTCGCCCTTGCCGGTTACAGTAGTTCCGGTATCCAGGTTCAGCTGCTCCACAACAGCGCCCTGTGCGATCGTTACTTTGGAGTCGACCGCGTTTTCATCCACGGTCAGCTTTTCCACAGTGCCGCTGCCAACATTGATGGTCGATTTGGGCGACATGGTCACGACCTCATGCATATTTCCGGCCAGATCGAGCTGCGTACCCTCCTCGCCGTCCACCTCGACATAATCAAAGCCGTGGCGGCCGGTCGATTTTCCCTCCAGATAAGTATTGGTTCGGATGTAGACCCTGTCGATATCTGTGTTGCCAACCGTTCGGATTGTGACATACTGGTTAGTCGGGCTGTCGACGATCATTTCAGGGGCGGTGCAGTTTTTCAGGATGATGCTCGCGTCGCCCTTATTGCTTTCACCTGCGCCGCTGGCGATGATCTGCCCGTAAACTGTGACATTGTTGAGCGTGACATAGCCAAGGCCTACGCCAGGGGTGATATAAAGATCGCCGGTGACGGTCATGTTTTCCAGTGTTACACCGGAGGTGGAAACCATCAGATTGCCGGAAACGCTGTTGGAATAAGTACCGGCGGACTGGATCGGCGTGCCGATGACGCGGACCAGCATGGTGGCAACCTCGCCGCGTGTGATGCGGTCGAGCGGCCGGAACGTTCCTTCAGGGTCGCCGGTCAGAATACCCTTTTCAGCTGCGGCCTTAATATAGCCGCGGCTCCAGCTGCTGGCCTTGCGGCTGTCGGTAAACGACAGATCCTCGCCGGACTGCGGCTGCAGCATCAGGTTGCGGCAGAGCATGGTCGCGGCCTCCTCGCGGGTCAGCGTGTCGTCCGGCGAGGCTGTGGAATTGGAAGTGCCTTTAAAATAACCGGCGGTATAGGCAATGCTGATATCGTCATAAAACCAGTCGCCTGTTCGTACGTCGCGGAACGGCTGCGCGCCGGTTTTATGATAGCCGAACGTGCGGTTCAGCATGCTGGCAAATTCAGCGCGCGTAATAGCGCGGCCAGGTTCCAGATTGCCGTTCTGGTCGCCGCGCATAATATTCCAGGATACCAGCCTGCTCAGGTAGGCATCCTCCCACGCGGCCTGTGCGGACGGTACGGTTAACGGCAGCATGCCGAACAGGAGGGCTGTGCATAAGGACAGCGCGCACACCCGTTTGGCGCTGTGGATCACATGTGATAGGAAATGACTCATTTGCGTTAACACCTCTGCGTTTGATAGGAAAGTCTAATGGACGGTTTTGATTTTGTGGTGCAGGTCGTATTCAAAAATACCCTCCTGCAATAGAGCCTCTTCTTGGGGGAGAAGGTCGGAAAAAGCGCAGGCATATAATTGCTGCTCCTCGGAAATGACACGGATCACCTGTGCGCTCAGCAACAGGGGCGGGGAAGAAAACGGAATTGCGATTTCAAAACGGAAGCCGGGCGCGAGCGGTCGGCTGGCGTACAGGGATATCCCGCCGCAGCTTACGTCGTGCGTGATGACGGGCAGACGGGCTGAATCACCCGAAAGCGGGTACAAGTAGGTGCGGAGCATGATCGGGATGCGAAGGTGCCTGCGCAAATGCGGACCAATGTGCTCCTCAGCCACAAAATAAAGACAGGTGTTTTGTATCCCAGCGACTCTGCCGCGCCATGCCATGAAGTTTTCGGAATTGATGCTGAGAATGTTGATGGCGGGAAGTGCGGACAAATCACAGATTGGCTTGGAGGTCAGCTCGAAAACCTTTTGCTGTCCTTTCTGTTCCATAAGGATAGCACTGGCCAGTGTTTTCTGATCATCGCTGAGGATGACGAAGCGTTTTTCCGGCTGTGGATGATGCATTATACGTCTCCCCCTTTGGACGGTCCGGTATTTGTTGCGGGTACACGGGGCTTTTCCGGCGCCTCCGGATCAAAATGCAGGAAGTAAACATAAATATCAACGATAAACTGGTAAAGCGATTCAGGGATGGCCTGACCGAGGGCAAGTTGGGAAAGCATGGTGGCAAGGGAGGAGTCCTCATAAACAGGCACGCCGTTTTCAGAGGCTATCTCGACCATGCGTTCCGCAAGGTAGCCCATGCCGGAAGCAACCACGACCGGAGCGGGCGCCCCATTTTCATACTGCAGGGCGACAGCCTTGCGGCTTTGATCATATTGTGACATTAACGCTGTTCATCCTTTCGAGTATCTTGGGGAACGCCTGGGTCAGTGTAACACGCTGCGCAGAGGGGGAGGCGCGGATCGCCCCCGGATTTAGCCCAGCGCTTTCTGCCATTTTAGCCAGTTTGGCCTCAAAAACACCGGTAAAAGGCGTCAGGTGCGGTGGACAGAAGAGCTCTGCACCGACCGAATCGTCCTGATAAGTAAGAAGGAGATCGAAGCCGCCGAGATCCTGTATGTCAAACTTGAGCAGCAGACGCATGGGGGCGGTCGGGGAACCTGCCGCACCTGACTGCTTTTCGGCATCTGCGTCAACCCATAGCTCGGAGAACATCGCACGTCCGTCCATGGCGGCAGGAAGAATGGCATGGGCGAGCGGCATAAAAACACTTTGGTTGACAAGCACCGAACGCATCAGTTCCTGCATGGCCTGTTGCTGCGTCGTGCTGCCCTCTCCCCGCATGGCGCGGGAAGCAAGGGAGGTAAGCTGATCCAAAAGCGTGGCGGTTGCTTCATCCGGCGGAACGGTATGCGCGCGCAGCATTTGCAGGATATCCTCCTGGCTCATTTCGCCGAACGCCTTTTTGACCGGTGTGTAGCTGAAAAGCTGGTAGAAAGACTGCAGTACATTTTGCGGGGAACCGTTTTCATACTGCGCGATGGTGGGGAGCAGCATGCTCAAAAGGCTGCGGGCGATGCCACGATCGTGCATTTGGGAAACATAGTCCGACATATAGGGGAGAACCGTGTTCTGGAGCAGGGAGAGTGCACCGGCGCGGTCGCCATGAGCCAGCAAGGCGTCAAGCTGCGCCAGTTGTCCGTCCAGTGTGCTGCTGAAGCGTTTCGGCATGAACCAGGACATTTGGCGTATGGTGCGCGTCAGGCTGCGCTCGATATGCTCCGTGGAAGCGAAAGCGCTGAACTTCCGCAGAAACTGGGCAATATCCTCCTTCATAGCAGAGGAGGGATTGGACTGGAGCGCCTTGCGTAAAACATCGAAAAGCGGTCCGCGGAAGCGCTGCCCAGAGGAAAACTGACCTTTCAGCAGGGCGAGAAGCTGCTCCGGATTGAGCTGTAAGGCCTGTATAATGCGTACCAGCGCTGCACTGACCTCGGCCGTTTCGGCTCCAGACGCACTCAGACCGCTGGCCAGAAGCTGGTAGATACTATCGGAAACCGAGCCGAAAGCGCGAAGATCCTGCAAAAACGCCTGGAAATAGGAATCATAGCGCCGCGTCAGCCCAGAACCGGCCGTATCCTGCCGATCGGTACGCTGGTCGGCGCGGCTGATGCGCGATGGATCAGGTATGTTTTTGACCTGTGTATCGTTCGGTGTGATAGGAGAACGATAGCTGGTATTGTTCTCCTGCCCAGGGACAGGGTTGGTCACACTGGTGATGTTTGGCATAGAGCTACACTCCGTTCATCCGTAGAAAAATTTATCCAATCTATTAATTGCGTGCCATATCCGGTCGATTTATGAATATAACTACTGTTATTGTAATTCGGAAAGGATGGCATGGGATTTATGGCGAACAGTGGCGACAGCGTTCTGGAAATGTATTTGTATGAAACAAATACATTGCTTGAGCAGCTCGATAATATTATGCTTGCCGCAGAGCAGGCGGATACGCTATCACAGGATGATGTAAACGAGATCTTCCGCATTATGCATACGCTGAAAGGCTCGGCGGCAATGATGGAGTATGAGCCTTTGATGACCATTGCACACCGGATTGAGGATCTGTTTTACCTGATTCGGGAAAATACGATGGATATTGTTCCGGAACAGGATCGGCCGAAGCTGTTCGACCTGCTGTTCCGATCGATCGACTATTTTCGTGATGAGATCGGTAAAATCGAAAAGGGGGAACCCCTTTCTACAAATATCGACCGCTTTGTTGAAACAATTAACATGTTTATCGACAAAATTAAAAATGATGGACAGGTTGCTGGGAGCAGTGGGGAAGCACCCTCGGCGGACCAAGCTGCGGCGCAGGGATGCCGCACGGCTACAGTGGAAAACGCGCCGGCCGGCTATCCGTTTGCGCTGCGGGTCTTTCTGGATGAGGGCTGTGGGATGGAGAACCTGCGTGCGTTCATGATCGTAAGTGATGTTCGGGACAGCGGAACGCAGTTCCTTTACCAACCGGAGGATCTGGAAAGCAATACGGCTCGTTCGCCGGAGATTGCGGAAAACGGCTTTACAATGTATTTCGCAGCGGAGAATGAGCGTAAGGCGGCCATCCCGCTTATCTCTGACTTGGGCTTTGTGAAAACCTATCAGGAAATCGACGCAGCTCCCGCGCCCGAGGCGCAGAGGGACGAGAAGCAGGAACCTGCGCCGGAAGCCACCGGACAGACAGAGCCACAAAAAGCCGCGCCTGCGGCGGGGGCCGAAGCAACGTCCGGCAAGGGCAGTGGACACCAGATCAAGCAAAGCCTGATCAGTGTCAATCTGTCCAAGCTGGATCAGCTGATGGCCGTGGTGGGAGAAATCGTAATTACGGAGACAATGGTGACCGCGTCGCCGGACCTGCGCGGGATCGAGGATGCCAAACTGGATAACTTCTATAAATCCGCCCGCCAGCTGCGCAAGCTGACAGATGAGCTGCAGGATATCTCGATGTCGCTGCGCATGGTTCCAGTATCGGGGACGTTCCAGAAAATGCGCCGGATTGTCAGAGACATGGGGCAGAAGCTGGGCCGTAAGGCGCAGCTCAGCATCATCGGGGAGGATACGGAGATCGACAAGACGATCGTAGATGCGATCAGCGACCCTATTATGCATATCGTGCGCAATTCCATGGATCACGGCATCGAGCCGGACGAGCAGATGCGGATTGACGCAGGCAAGAATCCTGTGGGGGAAATTACACTGTCCGCTCAAAATACGGGAAGCGAAGTCATCATTAAAATCGAGGATGACGGGATGGGTGTAGATTGTGATGCTGTGCTGCGTAAAGCGCTCCGGCAGGGGCTTGCCAGCCCTGATGTGGAATACAGCCAGCGCGAGATCATGAACTTCCTGATGATGCCGGGCTTTTCGACCAATCAGGAGGTAACGGAATTCTCCGGCCGCGGCGTTGGTATGGATGTCGTCAAAAAGAATGTAGAAACGGTCGGCGGTGTGGTAACGATGACCAGTGAAAAGGGGAAAGGGAGCTGTACGACTCTCAAAATCCCGCTCACTACCGCGATTATGGACGGTATGGAGGTGCGGGTTGGCGAATCCATCTTTACCATCCCGATCCAGAATATAAGGCAGTCCTTTAAGGTGACGGAGAAGGATATTATTCATGATGCGATGCAAGGTGAGATCATCAACAAAATGGAGGAGTTCTATCCCGTGGTACGCTTGTACAATGTTTACGGAATAGAGCCGCAGTCGACCTCCATCAATGACGGAATCCTTGTATGGGTGGAGAGCAGTGAGAGTTCGTGCTGCCTGTTCGTGGATGAGCTGCTGGGCAAGCAGCAGGTCGTCATCAAGCCGCTTCCGTCGTACCTGAACAATTTTAAAATAAAGGATGCGGGGATCGCTGGCTGCACCATTTTAGGCGACGGCAATATCAGCCTGATTTTGGATGTAACCAATCTAATGGATTTTATCAGCGGCAGCGCAGGATATTGACAGGGATAGCATAAAAGGAGAGAATGCAATGTCTGATGAAAATATGATGTTTGCAACCGAGGAGATGCAGCGGGAGGCATCTGGGTCTGCAGAGGACAGCACGGCAGAAATCGCGACCCGTAAATTCCTGACGTTCCGAACGGATAACCTGCTGTTTGGTGTGGAGGCAGAAAATGTGGTGGAGATTATCACAAACCATGTGATCACACAGGTACCTATGGTGCCAGCCTATGTGCGCGGCATTATCAACCTGCGTGGACAGACAATTCCGCTGATGGATATGCGGCTCCGCCTGTCTGTTGAACCGAGAGACAATGACTGCATCATCGTACTGAACCTGAATGAAATGCCGATCGGCATACTGGTTGATACGGTCTGCCAAATCATTGATATCCCAGTGGATACCATTCTGCCGGTACCGGCGCATAATGCACAGAAATATGTTTCGGGTATGACGACCATGCCGGATGGGACGGGTACCATGCTGGTGCTGGACTGCGAGCTTCTGCTGGCCGAATAAGCAGAGCACTTCTATGACCGTGGATTATGTTAAAACTATTGCTAAGAGGTAGTCGATATTATGCTGCAGCTGTCAGATGCAGATTTTCAGCGGCTGGTAACGTTTATGCGCGACCGCTATGGGATCAATCTTTCACAGAAGCGGCTGCTGATTAACAGCCGCCTGTCCGCGGCCCTGCAGGCAAAAGGGTACACGGATTTTACAAAGTTTGTCGATGAGCTGCTGTCAGGAAAGGATGCGGCGCAGGTTGAGTTTATCCTGAACAAGCTCACGACCAATTATACTTATTTTATGCGCGAAAAGGAACACTTTGCGTTTTTTAACGAGGTGATATTGCCGGATCTCATCAAAAGGAATGAACGGAAAAAGGTGCTGTCCATATGGAGTGCGGGATGTTCGACGGGAGAGGAGCCGTATACCATTTCCATGTGCATCAAGGATTTTCTGGGACCGCAGGCGGGGCTGTGGGATACACGTGTGCTGGCGACGGATATTTCACCGCGTGTTTTGAGCGAGGCGGCGGACCCGTCTTATGAGATGCCGACCGACATCCCGCCGGAATGGAGCCGGCGCTATTTTCGGAAACGGACGGACGGGAGCGGTTTGTACACAGTTACGCCGGAGATCCGGCATAATGTTATCTTCCGTGTGTTCAATCTGATGGAGCCAATTCACTTCCGAATCAAGTTTGACGTTATTTTCTGTCGGAATGTCATGATTTATTTCGATCAGGAAACAAAGGACGCGCTTGTGCAACGCTTCTATCATGCGACCAATCAGGGGGGCTACCTGTTGATTGGCCATTCAGAGAATATCAGCAAAAACAGCCCGTACCGAATGCTCCGCCCAGCGACATTCCGCAGGGAGTGACGGCGGTGAAAGGAGGAACGCTGCAATGCAGAGCATAAAAAAGATACGGGTAATGGTTGTCGACGACTCTATTCTGGCCCGGCGCGTTATACGGGATGGCCTGTCTGCTTATAGCAACATGGAGATAGTCGGGGAGGCGGGGAATGCGGTGGAGGCGCGGGCGAAGCTGCCGCTGCTCCGGCCGGATGTGATGACGCTGGATGTGGAGATGCCGGGTATGAATGGGATTGACTTTGTAAAAAGCCTGCTGCCACAGTATCCGGTCCCAATCATTCTGGTGTCCTCCCTGAACCTGCGCGTATTTGATGCGATGGCGGTCGGAGCGGTTGATTTCGTTCGGAAGCCGGAAACGGTCGGGGCGAACCAGCGTTTTATAGAGGCGCTTGCCAATAAAATTGTTGTGGCTTCCTGTGCGCGGATACGCCGCAGCCGACCGGCTGCGGTGCCGACTGCGGGCCGGTTGCCGCTTACGGCACAGGGCGTAAAAGAGACGGTTATTGCAATTGGAGCATCCACGGGTGGGACCGAAGCAACGCTTGAGGTGCTCAAGCGTCTGCCGGCCGATACGCCGGGGATTGTAGTGGTGCAGCATATGCCGCCGGGCTTTACAAAAATGTATGCCGAACGCTTGGACAAAATATGTGCGATGAAGGTAAAGGAGGCGGAAAACGGGGACGGTATCGAACGCGGCCGAGTATTGATTGCGCCCGGGGATAAACAGATGCGTGTCGTCAGGACAGGGAGCCGCTACACGGTGGCCTGCCAGCTTGGGGAAAAGGTAAGCGGACACTGTCCATCCGTGGATGTGTTGTTCCACTCGGTGGCACAGAGCGTGCGTTGCCGCATGGTAGGTATCATCCTGACCGGCATGGGGCGAGACGGTGCGGATGGACTGCTGGACATGAGGCGGCATGGCGCTTATACGATTGGACAGGACAGGGAATCCAGCGTTGTTTATGGGATGCCTATGGTAGCACATGATATTGGCGCAGTGGTCCAGCAAGCCGCCTGTGAAAATATTGCGAGTATACTGCTTCGCCATCTGAACAATACATAGGAATATACAGGGAAAGAAAAATAAGCGACAGGTTTTTGCAGCCTGCCGCTTATTTTTTTGTGGTAATGACCGATATTTGACTTAGTAAGTAATTCATCGGCTTGCGTGTGCTGAAAAGGAGCTGATCATAATGATGATTCCCAAAACGGGAGGCTTGTCCCCGTTGGCAATACACCGACCGCAACCAGAAGAGACTGAAAGCCAGCCCGTGGGTACTGCGCAATTCGACAGGGTAGAGCTGACCACGTCGCAATATACAGAGGAGCAGCGCTTTGCGCATGAACTCGCGGGACGCATTGCGCAGGAAGTGCGGACGTACCGATGTGAAACTCTTCCGGAGCTGCAGGAGCAGGTTCAGACGGGCGCCTATCAATATGATATTAATGAGCTGGCAGCGCGTATCATGCTGTTTGGAGGATGACAGGGATGGAAGAATTGCTGGGACTGCTGGACCGTCTGACGGTGATTTTAGGCGAGCTGACTGCTGTGCAGAAGGACGTTGCGGCCTCTGTCCATGAGGACGATCTGATACGTCTGGGCGAGTGCATGAAAAAAGAACAGGCGTTGTCGCTCAGCCTGCGCAATATTGACCAGAAGCGGCTCAGGCTACAGCAGCAAATGGGGCTGGAAAAAATAACGCTGTCTGCTTTGCCGGAACAGATAGATTCCATGGAGCTGCGTGAAAAGGTAAAAGATGCGGCAGAGCGGTTGTCCGCACAGTACCGGATCATGCAGAGTGCGGCCGAGGTGGCCCGCTCGGCGCTGGAATGCAGCCTGCATCAGGTGGAAAATATGATTGCAGGGCTTGGGCTTGACCCCGAGCATGTGAAGGATCATACGATAACAACGGGCGGACCGCATACAGATTTTCGAGCATAAAGGAAGAAACGGAGGAAACAGAGAGCAATGGCCACTTTTGGTGAGTTTACTGTGGCGCGTTTGGGTATGATTGCAAGTCAAATGGCGCTGAATGTAACAGGTCAAAACATTTCCAATATCAATACGCCGGGCTATACCCGTCAAAGGCTCGATCAATACAGCTTTATCACAAGCGGATCAGGGCTGTATCATTCTGCAAATTCGGCTTCGGTTGGCTCTGGCGTTATGCTGTCCGGCATCTCCCAGCTGCGCGATCCGTTTTTGGATATTCGGTTCCGGAAGGAGATGTCGAGCGTCGGTTCGGCCAGTGCGATACTCGATGGGCTGGATCAACTGGAGAGCGTTATCAATGATGTAAACAAGAGCGGTATCACAACACAGATTCAGGATCTTCTGGGGAAGCTGAATGACCTGAATGACCATGTGGGTGAGAAAGAATTTGATTCGCTGGTACGCAGTTCGGCAGAAGCGCTTTGTCAGCTGCTTAACACGAGCGCCAAGGATCTGGAAACCGTATTTGAAAATGTATATAACCAATACACGCAAAATGTACAGGAAGCTGACAATATTCTTAAGAAAATACAGGAGCTGAACGAGGAGATACGCCGTTCGGATATTAACGGGGATTCGGCGCTTGAACTGCGCGACCAGCGTAATATGCTGATCGATCAGCTTTCCGAGTACATGAAAATTGATGTAACCTACAGCGAGGAAAACCTTGGAGCAGGCTTTTCTGTCGAAAAACTCACCATCAAAATGGTGGATAATAAGACGAATAAGCCTGGGGCGACGCTGATTGACGGCATCTATCGTGCGGATTTGTCGAT
The DNA here is from genome assembly GCF_032769475.1 of Intestinibacillus sp. NTUH-41-i26. GTDB lineage: Bacteria > Bacillota > Clostridia > Oscillospirales > Butyricicoccaceae > Agathobaculum > Agathobaculum ammoniilyticum. The sequence goes on along the minus strand of NZ_CP136477.1, from coordinate 2,111,258 downwards.
TGCTCAAAAAGTGGATGCAGCGGGCAAGCCGGTTGTGGATGCGGATGGCAAACCGGTGCCGGACGATCTGTTGCGGCTTGCGATCAGCGAACTGCATGACTCCGCCTATCAGACGCAGTTGTCCAACACGAATTCCCAGTTCCAGCTTCAAGGGCTGGATTTTGGGAAGAACGCACAGGGTGGACAGCAAACGATCGATATTACCTATAAGGACAAGGATGGGAACAAACATACCGTTTCTGTCGATTTCACGGTGGAAAAGCCGGCGGATGACACGCCGGAAGCAATTGCGAAAGCGCGTGAAAAGACCTTGGCTAATCTGGCGGATGCTTTGAATAAGGATGCCACGCTACAAGGACTGTTCACAGCCAAGGCGACCTCGAACGGGCTTGTCATGACATCGACGGACAAAGGGGCTGATGCTGCCACCGTGACGCAGATGGAGCTGGCAGCCAATAATACCGGCATCACCCTGGGAGATACAAAGTCGATCGCCGCTGTACCAGCTAATACGACGATTGTGGACGAGGGGCACGGATATGGCGCGCTGGAATCCACCCGCCAGATGCTGACTGGCGCGGGTGAGTTCCGCACGGACGGGGGAGACAAGTCCATCCGCGGGATACCGTATTATCAGAAATCCCTGGATGCCTTGGCAAACAAGTTTGCTACCGAAATGAACCGGATCAACACGACCCGTCCAGACGGTACATCTTTCTCAGAGGTTGGCTCAAATGGAGAGGCTGTACAAAAGCAGGCGGGGAATCTGTTCACGGCAGAGGGGGATGATCCGAAAAATCCTGATACCGTGATCACGGCAGGGAATATCTCCATTTCATCGGCGTGGAAAAGCGGGGAGGTGCAGATTATCTCCTCCGTTTCGGGTAATCCGGTGCAGGGTACGATGAACGATAATATCAATCGACTGATCAACGTATTTGAGACAAGCTATACGTTTCGGCCGAGCGATATCATCCGCACGAATGATGCGACTTTCACAACAGGGGAACCAAAGCAGGATAACGCACTTACGCCGGGAACGGAACTGACTGCACATATTACTTATATTGACGGTATGAATCAGGAACACACGGTAAAGGTCAAGTTCCAGTCCGGCGCAACGGCGGAGGATACGCAAAACAACCTGTACGCTGCGCTGCAAAAGGATCAAACGATAAATGGCATATTTGATATGAAGGACAACGGGACGACGATCACATTCGATGATAAGGCCGTTGTACCGGAGGGTTCCCTGTGTAACCTGGTGACCGGTATTGCCTTTACAGATGCGCAGGGGAGCAAAACCGACGCATTTTCCATGGGGGATGGCGCAGTTGCCGGGGCGGCATCAGGGGACTCAATTTACAAGGGCAATCTGGAAGGCTGTTACGCCAATATGGAAGGCGTGCTGGGTGCGCATAAAAGTACGACATATACTATTTATGAAACGTATGCCGCAGCTGCGGATGGAATCAATACCAGCAGGGATAGCGTTTCCGGTGTCGATCTGAATGAGGAGGGCATGAATCTGCTGCAATATCAGAAGTCGTTTGCGGCTGCCTGCCGTCTGATGACAGCGTTGGATGAAGCGATGGACAAAGTGATCAACGGCATGGGCATTGTCGGCCGCTGACAGAGAGGAGTTATAGTGATGTTTCGGGTTACAACAAACGGTACGCTTCGTACCTATCGGGGAAACTTGGCAAAAGCAAGCTGGAATCAGTACTATGCGATGAACACTGTTTTGACGGGACGGCGGTTCAACTCCTTTTCGGAAGATCCGGCGCTGGCGGCGCAGTCGTTTCGTGTGCATGCGGCCTCTGCGCGTAATGAATTTCAGAGAAAGACCAGCGAATCTGCGATTCACAAATTTGAGTCGGCGCAGGCGAGCCTGCAGGAGATCGCAGATCAGTACAATACAGCGCTTGACCAGGCCGAACAAGGCGTGGACGGCTCCAAATCAAGCGCCCGTGAGGAGATTGGAAAAACCCTGCTGAATACTGCGGAAGGCATGGTCAAAACGCTGAACGCCAAATATGGGGATAAGTTTGTGTTTGCCGGCGCAAACGGCGAGGAGGCTCCGTTTGAACTCAAGGATGGGAAGCTGTATTTCCGCGGGATAGACATGGCGACACAGGATCCGGATGAGCTGGCGAAGCTGGAGGAGTGGAGCAAGGAGTCGACCTATGTGGATATAGGCTTGGGCCTGCAACTGGATGAGAATGAACAGGTCATTCCCTCCACCGCATTCAACACGGCGATTTCCGGCGCAGGGCTGCTGGGCTTCGGTACCTATGAGGATGGTTCACCTAAGGATATTATTTCGCTGACAGCGCAGTTGGGGCAGCTTCTGGTGGACTCGGCTGCGGATGGAAGCGATAAGATGAATGAAGCAGATCAGGAAAAGGCAAACGCGCTGTTTGATAAGATGCAGGAGTCTTACTCCGCGTTTAACTCCAACCGGGCTGAGCTGGACACGAAGGCTCAGTTTTTAAAGTCTAATGACACCCGCCTGACCTCTACCGGGGATACGCTCACAGAGCAATATGAGTCGCTTGACAGGGTGGATTTGGCGGATGCGTTGAGTACGTTTGTGTATGCCCAGTACAGCTACAATGCTGCGCTGCGGGTTGGCAACAATGTGCTGTCGCAATCGTTTATTGACTATATGTCTTAAGCATAAGGGTAAGAGTAAGAGCAAAAGAGGTGTACAGCGCTATGGAACGGTTGATAGAGATTAAAAATGTTCCGATTGAGTTGGAAATGAAAGTAAACCATGCGCGGCTGGAATACAAAAGGTCGCAGGTGGATCTGGAGGTTTCCCGCAGCAAGGGAGGTCTGCAGATACGCAGCAAGCCCATCCGGCTGAACTTGGATACGTTTGAAGCGCGTAATTCCATTACACCAACCGCAATGCGCAGTATTGAACAGGCTGCACAAAAAGGGCGTGAGCAGGTTTATGAAACGACCGGCACCTATGCCAAGCACGGAAAGCTTCTGCTTCAGGCAAAAATTGGCCAGCAATTGATCACACAGTTCGCGATGGAATCCCAGCAGGTCAATACGGATGTTGCCATGACATTTCTGCCCAGCACAGGTCCGGATATTTCCTGGGATGCAGGGGAGCTGAACATCCGCTATGAGATGGATAAGCTGAATTTTGACTGGCGCATTGGAAATGGGGATGTGGAGTTTATACCGGGTGATATTGAGTTTACCGTAACGCAGCGTCCGGATGTCATTATCAAATATATTGGCGGGCCGGTCTATGTGCCTCCCTCTGCAGAGCCGGGATACGAGCCGTTGGATGAAACGGTTTAACTAAGGAGACTGGAATGAAAATTGAAACCAAATATTTTGGAACAATACAGGTAGACGAGCAAACACTGCTGTTTTTCCCCAATGGTATCTTTGGTTTTGAACAGGAAAAAAAGTTTGTCCTCCTCCCTTTTGCCAAGGAGGAGGATTTCCTGTTGTGCCTGCAAAGCGTGGAAACGCCGTCGCTTGCCTTTACCGCACTGAACCCTTTTATGCTGCTGCCAACCTATCAGCCCAAACTGGCAAAGTCTGAGCTGCTTCAAATGCAGGTAGAGAAGAGCGAGGATTTGTGCTATTATACGCTTTGCAGGGTTAACAAGCCGGTGTGGAAGAGCACGGTAAACTTGAGATGCCCCATTGTCCTGAACGACCGGACGAGACAGGCCTGTCAGGTGATACTGGATGAATATGATATGCGGTGTCCTCTGGACTCTATAGGACGACAGGGGGGAGCGCAATGCTGATACTGCAGCGGAAACAAGGACAGTCCTTTATGATCGGCCAGGATATTACAATTACTGTTCAGGAGATCGGGGCAGGACGTGTCCGCCTGTCGATCGATGCGCCGCGCAATGTATCGGTTCTGCGGGAGGAATTGGTAGCAGCGCGCAGGGAGAACGCAGCCGCCGCAAGGGAGGAAGTTTCTCCCTTGCAACTATTGCAACTGCTGAAACAGGATAATTCATCTAAGCAGGAGAGGTGAATAAGGGCGGATGGAAAATGGTTACAGGGTGACGGAAAACGAAATAAAATCCTTTCTGGTGGACCTGCAGAAAAGGGGAAGGACACGCTCCACGATTGCGCAATACAGATCCCAGCTTTTGCAGCTGAAAAAATTTTTGGGGGAAGAAGGCCTGCTGAACAATGCCAGGCTGGCAAAGTGGAAAGGGTTTATGCAGGAAAACGGTCTGGCCAATGAAAGCATTAATGCACGGATATCCGCTGCCAACAGCCTGTTGGCATTTGCGGGCCATAGGGAATGGCAGCTGGTACAGTCCCGTCTGCCAAAGGAGAAAGAGGAGGCTGCCCCTGAACTGACAAGACAGGAATATCTGCGCCTGCTTCAGGCGGCAAAGCTGCTGAAACGGAAGCGTAGTTATTATCTGATAAAAGTATTTGGGTGTACAGGTATTAAGACGGGGGATATCCCCTATATTACGGTCGAAAGGCTGCGGCAGGCTGGAAATGAAACAATTGTGCTGGAGAATGGTTCTTCCTTTACGATGCCCGTTGCACTGGTTGGAGAGCTTCTGCAATATGCTGAAGAAACAGGGGTTTGCAATGGCCCTGTTTTCTGTACCCGAAATGGGAAGGCGATAGACCGGCGGATCGTTTGGAGCAGCATGAAAAGTCTGTGCAGTGTTGCGCAGGTGGATGAACGCAAAGTCACGGTTTCCAGTCTGGAGAAAATGTATAGGACGACCTGCATAGGGATAGACGCGATGGTTGCCGTATTACGGGAACAGGCGTATGCAAAGCTTTTGGCTGATGAAGAAAAAATTGTGGGATTGGAGTAGCTTGGCCAGCCGGATAAAATTGGATATGTTGAACAGGCGGGGGCCTCGGATGCAATGGCTTGAAAAACATTGCACCCGAGGCCCCCTGTGATGGCTGGCTGACAGGCAGTAAGAAACTCAGCTTAATATGTATACTTTGGCTGGACGGACGCCAAACTGGTCCGCTTCCTCATCAGTCATGAAGAAGAGATCGATACGATTTTCCTTGATCAGCCCGCCGGTATCCTCGGCGATGCCGGGGCCATACGACCAGGACTGGTCGCCTCCGTCTGAAACGACATATACACGGCTGCCTAATGGGATTACCCGTGGGTCGACTGCAATGGTTCCATACCGCGTGGTCGTGCCGCTGGCAGTGATCAGGCCGCCGTCCTCGATTCGATGATAGGCGGTTGCAGTTACGTCAATGACTGAAGAATACTGAAACGTTGAACCATCTGCGGCTGTTATGGTTTTTGAAGCAGTATCATCTTGGATACCGGCGGGGACGGACCAGACCTGCGACCGTCCCGCAGTAGACAACTGGCTGCCGGAAGCGCTGTCTGCTGCGGTGCTGCCGGCGTCTGCTGTGTCATACCCGTCTTGCTGTACCGGCTCAGCCGGTTCTACGGTAGATCGCTTTTTTGTCCCCTGTTCAATGATGCAGTTAACAGGCGCAAGGACTTCTTCTTCAAAAACCATTTCCTTTTCGAACGGGACGCCGTCATGAAGCGTGATACGGTAAGTGATTTCGGTTTCGCCATTCCTGCCGTATTGCAGTATGTGCTGTGTTCCGTCTACCATATCGGAATTTTGGCGGGTTTCTACTTGGAAAGGGGTTGTTATTGTTTCGACCTCCGAGCGATAGCTTACTTCAGTAATGGAGATTTCCGTATTTTCCACCAACCATCGGTCAAGTCCTGGCACTACAATATCATTCTCGCCCACAGCAATGCCGACCTGCTCCAACAGCTCGCCTACGGTGCAGGCCGTAAAGGGGACGGTCATAGTTTGATCTTTGGTTTTGATCTGGGCACTCAATTCCTGATCCAGCGTGAGGTAAGTGGTATTACCCTCTCTGCGCTGGGCGATCACCTTCAGGTTTTGAAAGTTTGAAATTTTTTGTGCCTCGGCGATCGTGCCGGGATGCAGCCGGACGGTTTCATAACGGTTGCCGTCAGTCAAAATATATGTATGGGAGGAAAGCTTGACCGCCAGGACAATCAAGCTGAGAATGACACAAAGCAGGAGCAACACCAGAGCAGTGAGGATATTGGAATAATGCTTCCCAATATCCTGCAAGGTTTCGCGTGTTTGAGGGGGATGCGCTGACAAAAAAGTTTTCTTTTTTTTCATATATCGTATTCCGCTTTCCAGTTTGATCAAAGTGAGGTAATGTACCTGTAATATTTATCGGACGGTTTAAGGCAAAATAAATATTTTAATGCAATATATATTTGGGGTAGAGAGCCAAGGCAGTAAGGGCGTCCGGTGGCAGAAAGCTTGAGGTCGATAGGGGGATTGTGTGAAAAAGTAAAATCTGCTACAATAAGCTTGCTTTACCAGTGGAAAGTGTGGAGTGCGCGGCGGATGGTCCGGTTGAGGACTGCGGTGGGAAGCAAAAAAGAAGGGGAGGCGGGAGCATGCGGGACATTGAGGTTGTATGGACCTTTATGCTGGATTATATGCGTGGATGGGGGATACGAGAGCATAGCCATGACTTTTACCAGATGTACTATGTAGTTTCAGGGGAAGCGGATATGCTGTTGGACAGGCAGAAAGTCCATTTATATCCCCATCTCTGCGTTGTAATTGAACCGGAGCAGCTGCATGAACTGCCTGTGATCTCAAGCGGGAGGCTGCGGATCATAGATACAAAATTTTATCTCCATAATTCCAATACCATGGATGAGGTGCATTGCCTGCCACGCTGTTTTGAAATTGAGGACAATGAATTTGAAACCGCACTTTTAGGAGCGCGAAACGAGTGGCAGTCCAATGCACGGTACAGTAGAGAAATGGCAAATGCTCTTTTTGAGCAGGCATTCTATATCTATATCCGTAAAAACGGCTCTTTTGTTGAAAGGAATTCCTTTTCACGTGCGATTGACCACATCATAGCCAACCTGACTGGCGTGGAAAAACAAATTGCCGACTATGTTTCCGTGCATTTTGCAGAGGATTTCACACTGGATCAGTTGGCAGAATCCCTGAAATACAATAAAAACTACCTCTGCAAGCTGTTTAAGCAGGCAACGAATTTTACGATTATCCATTATGTGAATTATTTAAGGGTTTGTAGGGCTTATGAGCTGATCTGCTATTCCAGTTATAGCTTGAATGATATTAGCGTATTGTCAGGCTTTTCCAGTGTGCATTATTTCACATCTGTATTTAAAAAAGTAACGGGTAAAACGCCGGGGGAAATGCGCGATTTGGAAAAAGATGCCATGTACACAGCGATACAGCAGCATGGAAAGTTCAGCTATCGTTATTATAAAGAGCCGGAATAGGGAAAGAGAGTACACATGGTTTGCATGGTGTACTCTTTTTTGTTTGCAAGAAAAGCGGATAGGTTTGATAAAAATATACAAAATGGGCGTTTGAATATTTGGCAACAAAAGTTAAGATAGTGAAAAGGAAGTTCAATATTATGCAAAGACAAATTGCCTGTAAACTGTTATATTATTGGCATAAGAGATAACTGTTTCTCAAAAATAAAGAAAAATATAGCAAAAAAGCATAATGAAAGCAATTTGACAGTATCGTGCGATTATCTTTAAAAATGAATATTTTATAAAGGCTAAAGGGAGGGTCTGAAAAGTGGATGATCATATTCGTTTGTGCGATGATAAAAAAATTGTAGCTTTTATTGCAGACTTATATGAAAAAGCCGGCGTAGACAGGGAAACAGCGGAATTGCATGGCGTTGGACTGGTAGAGGCCAGCTTGCGCGGCGTGGATTCACACGGAATTATGCGCACAGCGGCTTATTTTGAACGCTATCGCAAAAAAGCAATTAATGTGAAGCCGGATATTAAGGTGGTAGCCGGAGAAAAGGCATTTGTGGTTATGGATGCCGATAATGCTTCGGGCTTTGTTGCTTCCCGATATGCTATGGAGCATGCAATTATGCTGGCTCGAGAGTACCATATAGCGGCAGTATGCGTGAAAAATAGCAATCATTTTGGCGCCGCAGCTCTGTATGCACAAATGGCGGTGGATGCCGGTATGGTCGGTATGGCGTCAACTAATGTTCGGCCTAATATCACGGCGCCGGGAGCAAAAGGGCGCGTTGTTGGTAATAACCCTTTCGCCATTGGGATCCCCACTTATGACGATTACCCGTTTATGCTGGATATGGCACTTTCTGTTGTTGCGGGTGGGAAACTGAAAATGGCGATACGCAAAGGAGAAAAAATTCCGTTGGGCTGGGCGACGGATGTGGAAGGAAACCCGACAGATGATCCGAAGAAAGGTTTTGATGGTTACTTCCTTCCGGTAGGAGGGTTCAAAGGATTGGGAATCGCTTATGTGATTGATATGCTCTGTGGTGTAATGACTGGCGGTGCATTTTCGGATCATATCAAGAGCATGTACGCAGAGCCAGATGATCCAAGCGGGACCTGTCACATGTTTATTGCGGTAGATTGTGATGCAATTATTGGAAAGGAGGAGTTAAGAGCGCGTATTGCAGAATACCGGCAGTATATACGGTCTATCCCTGTGGTGGGGGATGCGCCGCCGTTGAGTTTTCCGGGAGAGATTGAAGAAAACTGCAAACGAGAACGGCAAAAAAACGGTATCCCGCTGCCGTACAGTATTTACAGAGAGCTGGAGGCATATGCGGAGCGCTATCAAATACCGTTTTCTATTGAAAAATGAAGAAAGGATTTTAGGTCTATGCTGCGTTTAGATGAAACATTTCATAATCCTGTTAAAAAGCTGCTGAAAGAGAAGAAAAAGATCCTTGGCGCATGGTTGCAAATGGCAAGCCCTTATGCGGCAGAAATATTTGCTAAGGCTGGGGTAGATGTTTTAATGATTGATATGGAGCATGCGCCGAATGACCCATTGAGTATGCTGGAACAACTCAGGGCAATGGGGCGCTTCAGCTCAATTCCATTTGCCCGCGCGCCTTGGAACGACTTGGTAACGATTAAGCGCATGCTGGATGTCGGGTTGTATGGCCTGCTCATCCCCTATGTCAACACAAGAGATGAGGCGGAACGAGCGGTTCAGGCATGTAAATATCCTCCGGAAGGGATGCGTGGCATAGCGCCTTCGCCGCGTGCCGGTGGCTTTGGGATGAATTCACAGAACTATCTGGCGCATGCCAACGATGAAATAGTGGTTATGACCGCTGTAGAAACAGGAACGGCAGTCAAGAATCTGGATGAAATCCTGCAGGTGGAAGGACTGGATGGAATATTTATTGGCCCGATGGATTTAGCCACTTCAATGGGGTATTTTTGCAATCCGTCTGCGCCAGAAGTACAGGAAGCAATACATACGATTGAAGAAAAGGTGTTTGCGAGTGGAAAGTTTTTAGCCACTGTTGCAGGAAATTTTGAGGCGGCAAAAAAACTATATGACCGTGGCTACAGTATGGTGGTTGCCTTTGCGGACGGCGGCACTTTGGGACGAGTAGCGCGCGAGCAAGTCGAGCTATTCCGGACTGCTTATCCGGAACGATAATATGGAAAGAGACAAACTAAAAAAGGAGGCAAAAAAATGAAACGGTTATTATCAGCTTTGTTGGTCGGTGCGCTTTGTACGGGTGTATTAAGTGGCTGCGGCTCAAATGAGAAGCCGAGTGCGGGGGATAGCAGCGACTGGCCTTCACGGCCAATCACGGTTATAGTACCATATGGAGCAGGAGGGGATACGGATTTTAATGCGCGTGCCTACCTCGAAGGGCTGGGCAGTGAGTTAGGGACATCGGTTGTAGTCAGTAACGTTACTGGGTCCGGCGGCTCAATTGCAAGTCGTCAGGTAAAGGATTCCGATCCGGATGGATATACGGCGCTTTTTTTCCATACAGCAATGAATGTTAACCAGGCGATTGGCACAGCGGACTTCGGACTGGATGATTTCAAGTTGTCGGCAGTGGTCGGCAAGGGGCCTGGCGAGATTATTGTAGCGCGGAAAGATGCGGGCTACAATAACCTGGAAGAGCTGAAAGAGTACACGCAACAGCATCCGGGTGAGGTAAAGATGGGTATAGAAACCGGTACAATGGTGCATATCAACGGAAAGCAGATGCAGGATGCCGGTATTGATGTATCCTTTGTGGATGCGGGCGGCGCTTCCGATCGTGTTGCAGCGTTGGCGGGTGGACATATCGATTTAATTATCAACGCATATGGCACGGTTAAAGATTATCTGGAAACCGGTGAGTTTGTTGCCTTGGGACAGGTGAACGCAGAGCGCAGCGAGGGCTTTCCGGAAATTCCGACCGCTATAGAGCAAGGATTTGACATTCAACTTGAAAAATATTATTTCTTCGCTTTCCCTAAGGATACTCCGGATGAGATTGTACAGAAATTTGCGGATGCCTGCAAGGTTGTGAGTGAGCAGGAGGACTACGCGACCAGCATTATGGAGGCTTACCGCCAGACGCCGTTTTACGCAGATGCCGAGGAGGGGCGGGCATTGCTCGATTCCACCAAGGAGATTATTGATAAATACGCAGCAGAGTTGCTTTCTTAAAGTGGATGCGGGATAGGGAACGGCAAGTCCGTTTCCTATCCTTGCAGAAATAAGATAAAAATAAGCTGGACGTCTAACTGGTAAGGAGGCGGATTTGTTGAGGAAATATAAGGATGCAATTGTTGGTGGACTTGTCATTCTTGCGGCGGTTGGCTTGTTTGCGGCGAGCCTTACGATACAATCACTTTCGCTTAACCTAATAAAAGCGGATTTCTTCCCGAAGATGGATGCGATTCTGCTCGGCATACTGGGAATAGCGCTGCTTTGGGATGGATTGAGGAAAGCGGGACAGGCGTCGGAGGAATCAAAAGGCGAGGAGAAAAGCGGGATGTCGCAGGGTACTCGCTGCATGATTATAACGCTGGCGTTGATTGCAGTATATATTTTCTGTCTGGAGCCGATCGGATTCCTGCTATCGACCTTTGTTTACCTGGTCATACAGATGCTGGTGTTAGCGGATGAGTCACACCGGAAAAAGAAAGATATTCTGCTGTTCGTGATATTGTCGCTTGTTGTATCAGCCGGTATTTACCTTCTGTTCACACGTGTATTTTACCTGATGCTGCCAAGCGGATTGTTGGGTTAAAGGAGGCGTCGCATGTTATCTTTGATCGCTACAGGGTTTGCAGAGGTCTGTAACCCGCTGTGCATTGCTTTGATTGCAGGCGGTGTCCTGCTTGGTATTATTTTTGGATCGATCCCAGGGCTTTCGGCAACCATGGCGGTGGCGCTCTGCCTGCCAATGACCTATGGTTTGGAGCCTATCGCAGGCATGGCATTGCTACTCGGCCTGTATATCGGCGGTATTTCGGGCGGCCTGGTCGCGGCAATATTGCTGCGTATCCCCGGTACACCGGCTTCGGTGGCAACCTGCTTTGACGGTTACCCGCTGGCCGCGAAAGGGCAGGCCGGTAAGGCGCTGGGAGTGGGTATCTTTTTCTCTTTCATTGGTACGTTGCTTGGCTTGGCTGTGTTGATGTTTATTGCACCATCGCTGGCAAGCGTTGCGTTGAAGTTCAGCTATTATGAATATTTTGCTGTAGGTGTTTTTTCTATTTCCATGATGGCCAGCCTGATCAGCGGGTCGGTTGTCAAGGGACTGGTCAGTGGTGCAATTGGCTTGGCGTTTGCCATGGTTGGCGCGGCACCGATTGATGGCATCCCGCGTTTGACGTTTGGTTTTCATGCGCTGGATGCCGGGTTTGATATTCTGCCCGTCCTGATTGGTTTGTTTGCAATTTCTGAGATTATCAAGGCTGCAAAGGAAAAGGGTAAGCCGCAGGGAAAGGTATTGCAGGACTTCAAAATTAAGGGCTTCGGCTTCTCCTTTGCGGAATTTAAGAGCCAGATCGTGAACCTGTTCCGTTCTGCGGCAATCGGAATAGGTATTGGCATTTTACCGGGCATCGGAGGAGGAACATCCAATATTCTGGCCTATACAGCGGCAAAGAATCAATCCAAAACACCTGAAAAATTTGGTACAGGCATTATTGATGGCATTGTTGCCTCCGAAACTGCCAATAACGCTTCAATCGGAGGTGCGCTGGTGCCATTGATGACACTGGGCATACCTGGGGACACTGTGACCGCTATGCTTTTGGGTGGCCTGATGATTCATGGCCTGAACCCAGGACCGCTTCTGTTTCAGAATAACGGCCCGCTGGTATATGGTATTTTTGCGGCCTGTCTGATTGCAAATGTGTTTATGCTGTTGATGGAGTACTTAGGCATTAAGGTATTCGCACGCGTATTGACCGTGCCAAAGCACATACTTCTGCCGATTATTATGGTTCTATGCGTTGTCGGTGCGTTTGGTGTGAATAACCGCCTGTTTGATGTTTGGGCAGTCCTGTTCTTTGGTATTGTTGCGTATTTGCTGGAAAAAGGGGGCTTCCCGCTGCCGCCAATCATTCTCGGATTCATACTGGGTCCAACGATAGAAACCAATCTCCGCCGCGGGCTGATGCAGTCAGAGGGAAGCATCGCTCCGTTTTTCACTCATCCGATCAGCTTGGCATTTCTGATTATTACGATGATTGTTATTGTCCTTGCAGTTCGTAAAGAATTAAGAGCGCGGCGTAGCAATCGGGTGGAAAAAGAAGGGAAATCGTAAAAGGAGTGCCGCATGAGAAAAGTATATATCAGTGAACCGATCCATGAAGATGCGATTCGCCTGCTGGAGCGATCATTTGAGGTTGTGCAGGGCGGCGGCGCTGCGGATATTGCCGGACGCGCATACGGTTGCGAAGCGATACTGGTCCGCGTCGCCAGAATAACAGAGGAAATAATGGATGCTCTACCCGGACTGCGCGTGATTGCAAAGCACGGCATAGGCGTGGATAATATTGATGTACAGGCAGCTACAGCGCGTGGCATACTGGTGGTCAATGCGCCGACAGCAAATATACATGCCGTTGCAGAGCATACAGCGACGCTTATAATGGCGCTGCTGAAAAATTTGGTCTTTCTGGATGCAATGACCCGCAACGGTGGTTTTGAAAAACGAAATCAGCATATTGTGACTGAATTGCGGGGGAAGAAGGTCGGGTTTATTGGCTTTGGTCGAATCGCCCGTTTGGTACGGCAAAAGCTGTCCGGCTTTGAGGCTTCCTTTCTTGCTGCCGATCCTTTTATGGAACCAGAACAGGCAGAAGCGTTTGGTGTGACACCGGTAGATATGGAAAAACTTTTGGAACAGGCTGATGTAATTAGCCTGCATACACCGTTGACACCGGAAACACACCATTTGATAGATCGGAATGCGCTGGAAAGGATGAAAAGAAGCGCGTTTCTGATTAATGCCGCCCGTGGGGCGGTTGTAGATGAACAGGCGTTGGTGGAAGCGCTACAGGCGCGTCGGATTGCCGGCGCTGCGCTTGATGTATTTGAAGAAGAGCCACCGGCGGAGAACTGCCCGCTTTGGGGGTTAGACAATCTCATTGTGTCTCCGCATAACGCGGCGCTGAGCGATGCAGCGATGCGAGCAATGGGGATGGACAGTGCACAGGGGATTTTGGACTGTTTGGAGGATCGGCGTCCCGCGTATATGGTGAACGCCGAGGTATGGCACTGTGGAAAAACCAAAAGAGAGGTATGACAAATGAAGGCGAATTATTTCCAACGTGTACAGGCACAGACACCAACCCGGTTCTGGATTAATAACGTTACGAGAGAGCAGGCGCGTCTGGCAATCGAAGCAGGGGCGGTCGGCTGTACTCAGAACCCTGCATATACATGGAAGATGATGGATGCTCCGGAGGAAAGGGAATACGTTTGTTCTTTGCTGGATCCCATTTTACAGCAGGAGGCAGATGATACGCAGGCATTGGTTCAGCTCCAGCGTGCGTTGGTAGAACGTGTGGCTCGACAGTTCATGCCATTATATGAAAAAAGTGGCGGCGATTTAGGATTGGTCAGCATACAGGGCGATCCTTTCCATGAGGATTGTGATACGATTGTGTGCTACGCACGCTATAACTGCTCTGCCTCCCCCAATATTATTGCGAAGATACCTGTGACAGAGGAGGGGCTGAAAGCGATCGAGGTGGTGCTGCAGGAAGGAATATCAGTTAACGCTACCGAAGTACTAAGCGTACGTCAGGCGCTGGATGTCTGCCGGGTCTATAACCGTATTACAGAAGGGGTGGCCAAAAAACCACATATTTATTTCTCCCACATTACAGGTATTTTTGACCAATATCTGTCTGAACAAGTTGCGCGTGAGGAAATTGAAGTCTGTCCGGACGCATTGTGGCAGGCAGGTATAGCGGCGGCGAAAAAAACCTATTGGATGACGAGGGAGGTATGCCCTAAGATGGGATTTATCGGCGGCGGCGCCCGTGGGCTTCAGCATTTTACCGAAATGGTGGGCGCGGATGCCTGTATAACAATTAACTGGAAGGGAACAGCGGATCGCTTAATTGAACAGGATATGCCTGTCGTACAGCGGTTCTTCATGCCTACCCCCGCATCCGTCATTGAGGAGTTGCGGGCCAAGCTGCCCGATTTTCGCAAGGGATACGATGTGGATGCTCTGGAGCCGTCCGAATATGAGGATTTTGGGCCGGTCGTATTGTTCCGGTCGGGGTTTGAAACGGCCTGGAAAAACGCGCTGGAATTTATAGCTGAGCGACGTAGGGGATAGACACAAAAAACACCGCGCGTAAGCACGGTGTTTTTTGTGTCTATTGGGATTTCTGCTCTGTATCAACGGCGCCGCCTACGCTGGTAATTGGAATTTTCGTAACGGGCACGCATGTTTTTGCGCTGCTTCCGCCGGCGCATGCCGCCGAACGTCAGGTTGAACAGAATGTAGAGTACGACAAAGATTGCCAGCACGACCAAGATCACCTTGAACGCAGTGCTTTTGAAGAAGTTTTCGAGCTTGTCCGCATAATACAGGACGTTGCTGCGTTCCACGTCGTTGAGCGAAACCAGCTCGACCGTGCCGTATTCGACGCCGCCGTAGGAGTAGGTGATGCTGCCGATGACATCCCCCGCCTTGATAGGGGCGTCCTTGCTGTCCGGTATGGTGGGGAACTGCTCCAGTTGGTCGACCTCCAAGTTTTTGGGGAGTGTGGCGACAAGGTCGTTTTTGGCGGTCAGCACGACCTCGTCCGCGTCTGTGGACAGGCGGACGTTGACGTGCGTGATCTCCTGCCCCTGCTTGGCCAGCGTTTTGGAGACAAAGTTCTCAAAGCCCCAGTCGAACAGACGGTTGGTTTCGGTAAAGCTCTTGGCGACAGTCGAACTGTCCGGCGCGTCCGCGCAGCCGAGCAGGACCGAATACAGCTTGGCCCCGCCCTTTTCCGCATAGGAAACCAGGCAGTTACCAGCCTGCGAGGTGTGACCGGTTTTAATCCCTTTGGCGTAGACGTTCGACCAGGGATCGGTGCGGCGGAAAATGAGCTGGTTGGTGGTGAAAATGATGCGCGAATCGTGCATGTTGGTCGCAGGCATCCGATACTGTGCGGTTTCGGCGATCGTAACGAACGTCTCATCCTGCATGGCAGCCTGCGAGATCAGCAGCAGGTCGCGCGCGGTGGAATAATGGTCGTCCGCATGCAGGCCGCAGGGGTTGGAGAAATGCGTGCCGGTGCAGCCAAGCTCCTGCGCGCGCGCGTTCATCATGTTGACAAATTCCTCGTACGATCCACCGACATGCCGCGCCAGCATATAGGCCGCCTCGTTTGCCGAGGGAAGCATGAGCGCGTACAGCAGGTCGATGACACGCACCTGCTCGCCGACCTTGATATCGGCGTTTGAACTGTCGGCCGTGACGTTTTCAAAGTCCGACTCCTGTGCGGTGACGATCTCCTCCAGATCCTCGACATGCTCGAGCGTGAGCAGCGCGGTCATGACCTTGGTGGTTGAGGCGGGGTAACGCCGCTCGTCCGCGTTTTTTTCATACAGCACCATGCCTGTATCGGCGTTGACCAGCAGCGCGGCGGTGGCGTCGATCAAGGGATCGGCCAGGCCGCCGGCTGTGGTGCCGCTTTCAATTTTTGCGTCTCCGCCCTCCGCGGCGTCGGTGTCGTTCTGGGAGGAGAGCGTGTCGTCCTCTCCTACGGTCGCAGAGGCCCGCGGGAGCGGCGCGGCGGAAAATAAAAACAGGAAACAAAGCGCAAGCGCGGTCAGGCGGCGGAAAAAAACATTACTTTTCATGCGGATCCCCCAGAGAAAAGTCTGCGTCGGTGAAATGGCCGCGTATGGCCGCGGGCTTGGGCGGGATGCGGCGCAGCGGGTCGTACCGGAACGCACGGCAGTGGTCGGTGCCGTCGACAACGCCGCGGCGGCGGCAGGCGATGCGCTGCCCGTCCGCCAAGGGGGAGCCGTGCGCGCAATAAATGCAGCGTGGCTCGATATCCTTTCGCAGCAGCTTTTTCAGCTTCATGCGGATGGTCACTCCATTCTTATGTACTGTGACCCATTATATCTTATTTTTCGTGCTTTTTCCACCCCAAATTAATAACAATACCAAAACGCCGAGCAGGACGGCGCCGGTCAGGTTAAAGGCACGGGGGGGCGCGGCGGCGCCTGCGAACACGGCCAGCGCCCTGGGGGAAAGCTGGAACAGCAAAGCGGTACACACGGCGGCAATCGTGCCGTGGAGCAGCTTGCCGAGCGTGAAAGCGCCGGATGGGAGCGCGAACGGAGCGGTCAGCGCGCGCGCCTGGAACTGTACGGCCAGCCCGCCGAAGCCGAGCAGGAAGGACGCCAGCGTGAGCTGGGCGCAGATGGTCAGGGGAAGCAGCGTCAGCTCGTCAAGACCGTTGGTCAGCTCGATCAGGCCGGCCAGCATATCGCCGTACGGCAGAGCGCGCAGGGCGGGACGGAGCAGCCGCAGCAGGACGGAAAAAACCGTCAGGAAGGCGGTGACGGTCAGCGCGGTGCGCGCGGCCTGCTGCGTGGCACCGCAGAAAGCGGAGGCAAAGCCTTCCCTGGGCGCAGCGGCCGCTCGCCCGCCCGCTGACTGCGCCATGGGGCCGCGCGCCACGACCAGACCGGTCAGCAGCGCGGACAGCGCGTGTATGCCGTAGAGGACCGCGCCGGTCCGCGCGCTGCCGAACACGCCCAGCCCGACCAACCCAATACAGAAGCCCGGGCTGGCGCAGTTGCAGAACGCGTTGACCCGCGCGGCGGCTTCGCGCGACAGCGCGCCCTGCTGGAGCAGCTCGGCCACGGTGGCCGCGCCGACCGGATAACCGCCGGTCAGCCCCAGTATGACCGCGGGCGCGGCCTCGGGCGGCAGACCGTACAGCCGTGCGAGCGGCCGGGCGGCAGCCCGGCCGAGCCGCTCCGCCAGTCCGGAACGGACAAGCAGGCCGCTGGCCACGAAAAATGGGAACAGCGCAGGCAGCGCCTCGCGGCCGGCAAGCGCTAGACCTTCACGCACCCCGTCCGCGCAGGCGGCCGGGCAGAGCAGGAACGCCGCGAACAGCGCAAGGGAGAAAAACAGCTTCATTGACCTCACCCCGGTTGACAGAGATTCCCTATTCTATGTCCGGCAGGCAAGTTTCATGCCGGCGCCGCATACAATAGCCCGAACGGAGGAGGGGACGCATGGCGCACGATGGGTTTGGGGCGGCGATTCTGGAGGATCTGCACGGAAGCCGCCCGCGCGTAGAGATCATCGGCAACAGCCGCGTCGTGGTGGAGAACCACCGCGGGATACAGGAGTATGACGACGGGCTGCTCCGCATCAAATGTTGCGGCTGCGAGGTGCGCATCACGGGCGCGGGCCTGACGCTCGCGGCGCTTTCGCTGGATGAGCTGGCGGTGACCGGAACGATCGTTTCGGTGGAATACACCACGGCGGGCTGATGCCGAAAGGGAGGGAAACGGATGGTTGGGCGGCTTTTGCTGCTGGCGCGCGGACAGGTGCGCGTCCGTGTGACGGGCGCGAGCCTGCCGCGCTTTCTCAATGCCTGTGCGCGGCACGGTATTACGCTGCGCCGCATGAAACGCACCGCATGGAACGAGATGTACGCGACGCTGTCGGTCGCGGATTTCCGCGCGCTGCGGCGGTATATGGGGCGCACGGGCTGTCGGGTGCATATCGTGCGGCGGCGGGGCGCGCCCTTTGTTGCCGCACGGCTGCGGCCGCGGTACGCGCTGTGGGGCGGCTTTTTTGCGCTTGTGCTGCTATGCTGGATTTTGCACGCCCATATCTGGTCGATCGAAACGAATATTTCCGCCGCGCTGCCGGAAGGGGAAATCATGCGGCAGCTTGATGCGCTGGGCGTACATATCGGCGCGCGGCGGAGCGCGATCGATACTGGAAGGATCCGGTGGAAGATGCTGCAGCTGCAGCCGGATATGACGTTTTTTTCGCTAAATATACAGGGGAACCGCCTGACGGTGGAGGCATATGGCGAATCCCCGCCTTCTGAACTGTTGGACCAGAGCGCGGTCACCAAGGTCGTTGCAGCGCGCGACGGGGTTGTGCGCCGCATTTTGGCGCAGGAAGGGCAGCCGGTGGTAAAGGCGGGCGACGCGGTCTCGGCCGGAGATACGTTGATCAGCGGGCTGGTTCCACCTACACGGGAGGAAGGGAACTACCACCTGACGCACGGCCGCGGCGAGGTGGAGGCGTATACGGCCTATCATACCGCGCGCGTCCGCGCGCTGACAACGGAGAAAAAGGCTTATACGGGAAAGGTGAAGCGCCAGTACGCGCTTGTTTTAGGAAATAAACGGTTAAATTTATATTTTGGGAGTGGAATTTCCAGCAGCACCTGTGATAAAATAATAGAAACCAAAACGCTGTGGCTGTCCGACAGCGTGGTGTTCCCAGTCTCGCTGGTCAAACAGACCTATGTGTTTTATGAAACCGAGACGGTGACCCAAACCGCGGACGAGGTGCGCGTGGATATGATCTCCCGCGCGCTCGGGGATATCGCCGCGGGCATGGACGGCATGATCACCGGCCATGAGGAAACGATGGCCGAGCAGGCGGGGGCGGCGGTTTTGCGGCTGTCGGCGGACGCGGTCGAGCAGATCGGCGTGGAGGCGGTCGATGACAGCACGATTCCGGAAAAGGAGTCGGAGGAGGATGCCGGGGCGCAGCAGCGTCCCGCGCAGGGATAAAACACCAGGAAAGTAAGGTGCAGACCATAGAAAAGACAATCCAGATAGAGCGGATCGAGCTCCTGATCGCGGTATTCGGGGCGTTCGATGAAAATATCAAGCTGCTGGAGCGCGAACTGGGGGTTTCGGTCGTCAGCCGCGGGACCGAGCTGAAGATATCCGGCGGCGAAGCGGAGGTGGAAATCGCTGCGCGTACGATCGGCACGCTGGCCGGAATGGCGGCGCGCGGCGAGACGGTCGGCACGCAGACTGTGCAGTATGTGATCGGTCTGGCGCGCGACGGGCGTGAGGCCGAGGTGCATACCATGGGCCGCGATGTTCTGTGCATCACGGCAAAGGGCAAGCCGGTCAAGGCTAAAACGCTCGGCCAGAAGCGGTATATGGAGGCCATCCAGAAAAACACGATCGTCATGGGTGTCGGTCCGGCCGGCACGGGCAAGACCTACCTTGCCGTGGCCGCAGCGGTCGCGGCGTTCCGCGACAAGCGGGTGTCCCGCATCATCCTGACGCGCCCGGCGGTCGAGGCGGGGGAAAAGCTGGGCTTTCTGCCCGGCGATCTGCAGAGCAAGGTAGACCCCTATCTGCGCCCGCTGTACGACGGGCTGTTCGACATGCTCGGCGCGGAGAATTTTGCCAAATACCAGGAGCGCGGCTCGATCGAGGTAGCGCCCCTAGCCTATATGCGCGGCCGCACGCTGGACGACAGCTTCATCATCCTGGACGAAGCGCAGAACACCACGCCCGAGCAGATGAAAATGTTCCTGACCCGTCTGGGATTCGGCTCGCAGGCGGTCATCACGGGCGATATCACCCAGATCGATCTGCCGGACGGCAAGGCCTCGGGGCTGAAAGAGGCCCTGCGCGTGCTGGACGGGGTGGAGGGCATCGCCCAGTGCTACCTGACCGAAAAAGACGTGGTGCGGCATGAGCTGGTGCAGCGCATCGTCAAGGCTTATGCGGACTACGAAAACAAAAAGGGCAGGGGGAAGCCGGCGGAAAGCCGTCATCCCGCTCTCCGGCGCAAAGGGGACAAGCGATGAACCATCAGATCAACATCGGCTTTGAAACCGCGGTGGAGGACGAAGCCGAGGTCGCCGCGCTCATCCGCACCTGCGCGCTGCGCGTACTCGAGAGCGAGGGCGTGCCGTTTTGCGCGGAGATCGACGTGACCGTGGTGAACGCGGATACGGTCCGTGAGATGAACGCCGCGTATCGGGATAAGGACGCGGTGACCGACGTGCTTTCTTTCCCGATGTACGAATTTGTAAACGGCGCGCCGCAGGAGCGGCTGGAGCGCGAGCCGGATTCCGGCCGCGTCATGCTGGGCGATATGGTGCTGTGCTATACGCGCGCCTGCGAGCAGGCGGCGGCGTTCGGCCATTCGCCCGCGCGGGAGTGCGGTTACCTGACGACGCATTCCGTGCTGCACCTTTTGGGCTACGACCATGAGCGGGGTGACGGGGACGCACGCCTGATGCGCGGCAAGGAAGAAGAAAATCTGGCCTTTCTGGGCCTGACGAGAGAGGCGTAATGAAAAAAAACATCCGAAAACTGCATGAAAGTTTTCTCAATGCGTTTCGTGGACTGGGGCTGTGCATCCATGGGGAACGCAACTTCCGCGTGCATATGGTGACCGCGTTTTATGTGACCATATTCGCGCTGCTGGGCGAAGCGACGGCGGCAGAAGCGTCTATTTTGTGCGTCTGCTTTGGGCTGACCATGGGTGCCGAGCTGATGAATACGGCGATTGAGCGACTGTGCGACCGGCAGGCCAGCGGGTACGACGGGTTTGTGCGCGATGCCAAGGATATCGCAGCGGCGGGCGTGTTCGTCTGCGCGGCGGCGTGTGTGGCGGTCGGCGTATGCATTTTTATCGGGGAGGGCGTGCTGGCCGCTGCCCTGCAGTACATTTTCGCGCACTTATGGGTCGCTATGGCGTTGCTCGCGTCCGCGCCCGCTGCGCTGTGGTTTATTTTTCAGTATGGGAGAATGCAATGAATCAGATTACCAAAACGGCGGTCATTTCCGTGGTCGGCCGCCCGAATGTAGGGAAATCCACCCTGACCAATAAGCTGGTGGGGCAGAAAGTGGCCATTGTGTCCAGCAAGCCGCAGACCACGCGCACCCGCATCACCGGCATACTCAACCGAGACGGCACGCAGTATGTTTTTCTGGACACGCCCGGCCTGCACAGGCCGCGCAGCCGTTTGGGCGACTACATGTGTAAGGTTGTGACCGACACCGTATCCGAGGTGGACGCGGCGGTGCTGGTGGTCGAGCCGATCGCCAACATTGGTCCGGCCGAGGAGAGCCTGATCGCACAGCTCAAGCAGCACCGTATGCCGGCTATTCTGGCGATTAACAAGATCGATACGCTGAAAAAGGAAGAGCTTCTCGCGGTAATCGCCGTTTACGCGCAGGCGCATGACTTTGAGGCGGTCGTCCCGATCTCTGCGCGCACGGGGGAGGGGCTGGACGAGCTGCTGACCGAGATCGGCAGATACGCGATCGAGGGGCCGCAGCTGTTTCCGGAGGATATGGTGTCCGACCAGCCGGAGCGCCAGCTTGCGGCCGAAATCGTGCGCGAAAAAATGTTGCGTCTGCTCGACCGCGAGGTTCCGCATGGCGTGGCGGTCGGCGTCGAGCGATGGAACGAGCGGGAGGACGGCCTGATCGAAATCAACGCGGTCATTTATTGTGAAAAGGCGAGCCACAAGGGCATCATCATCGGCAAGCAGGGTGCGATGCTGAAGGAGATCGGCCGGCAGGCCCGCGTGGACATTGAACGCATGCTGGATGCCAAAGTGTTTCTTGAGCTTTGGGTCAAGGTCAAGGAGGGCTGGCGCAACAACCAGTACCAGATGCGCAATTTCGGTTACGAGGAGCTGTAAATGGCCGAGGTCAAGCTGCGTGCGCTCGGCCTGCGCGAGGTGGATTTCGGCGACTACGACCGTTATCTGACAGCGCTGACCGCGGATGGCCGCAGGATAGAGATTTTGTGCAAAAACGCGCGGCGGGGAAAAAAGCAGAATCCCGCCGCGCGGCAGTTTTGCTACTCCGAATTCATCCTGTATGAACGGGGCGGGAAATATACGCTGCGCGAGGCGGGGCTTGTCCACTCGTTTTTTCCGCTGACACAGGATATCGAGCGGTACGCGCTTGCCTGCTATCTGGCGGAACTGGCAAGCGCGCTGGCCACGCCGGACGAGGACAGTCCGGCACTGTGCGTCCTGCTGCTGCACGCGTTGCGCGCGCTGGAAAGCGGCGGGCGCGAGCCGACGCTTGTCAAGGCTGCGTTCGAGTGGCGCGTGATGGCCGAAAGCGGCTATGCGCCTGACCTTTCGGGCTGCGGCGTGTGCGGCAGGGGGGATCGAACGGCCGCCCGTGTATTTTTCCGTCCGCGCGGGTACTGCGGCGGACGGCGTGTGCGCGGAGCGGGTGGGGGGCTATGAGCGCCTTGCGGATTCCGCGCTGCGCGCGCTGACGCATGTATTGACGTGCGACACCCGCAGGGTGTATGCGTTTTCTCTGACCGGACTGGCGCGCGCGCAGTTCTGCCGCATGGGCGAGGCGTATGTGTTGTACCACCTCGGCCGCGGGTTCGACAGCCTGGCATTTTACCGGTCGGTCGCGCCGCTGGAATAGCTGTTTTATGCTGCAAGAGGGGGAGGCAGGTAAGACATGAAACTCACACGCAAACAGACCGCGCTGCGGTACAACTGGTATGTGCAGCTCGCTGTGGATGCGGCGGCGTTGCTGGTGTTCGCGTTGAGCTGGCACAGGGGCGTGGTGCTGTTCCCGTGGGTGGCTGCGCTGCTTCTGGTCTCGCTCGGTAATGTGTTTGCGTGCGGGCGCAGCCTGCTTGGCACGCTCAAGCGCATGCTGCCGAATGAGGAATACCAGCGGCTTGCCGCACGCTATTTCCCTTATGGGAACCGCTGGCTGTGGACGATGCTGCAATACAAACAGATGAAAGGTATGGCCGGCGAAAACGGCCGCGCAGTCCTGCGCCTGTGGCTGGGTGTGATCGGTGTGTGCGCGGGGTCGATGCTGGCCATCTATCTGGCGTCATATCTGCTGACAATTGTTTTATAATACGCTTCAGGAGTAAACCATGAACAGATTAGGCGAAAAATCCTTAAAAACACTGGAATATTACGAGATCCTCGACCGGCTCGCGTCACAGGCCGCGTCCGAGGCGGCAAAGGAGAAGTGCCGCGCGCTCCGGCCGCTGGATGATCATGAGCAGGCGCAGGTCTGGCTGGATCAGACGACCGATGCGAAAAACCGGATGATCCGGCAGGGCAGCCCAGGGTTCGGCGGCATCCGCGAGGTGGGTGCGATTTTGCTGCGTGCGGACCGTGGCGGCACGCTGAACCCGCGCGAGCTGCTTGACGTGGCGAGCCTGCTGCAGACCGCGCGCCGCGCGCTGGTCTACGACGCGGAACACGAGGAAAAGACCACGCTTACGCCGATCTTCGGCCTGCTGACCGGTAACCGTGCGCTGGAGGAGGCCATCACAACCGCGATTGTCTCCGAAGAGGAGATTGCGGACGGGGCATCCTCAGAACTGCTCTCCATCCGCCGCGAGCTGCGCCGCATCTCGGGCAAGGTGCGCGAGACGCTCAACCGCCTGATCTCGGGCGAGCGCTCCAAATACTTGCAGGAAACCATCGTCACCCAGCGCAACGGGCGCTTCGTCGTGCCGGTTAAGGCCGAGCACCGCGGCGACATCCCGGGCTTGGTGCATGATACCTCGTCCACGGGCGCGACCGTGTTCGTCGAGCCGCGGCAGGTGGTTGAGATCAACAATCAGATCAAGGTACTCGAGGGCCGTGAGGAGGCTGAGATCGAGCGCATCCTGGCCGAGCTGTCAGCCGAGGTTTCCATGCACAGGAGTGCGATCGAGCAGGATTATGATGTGCTGACAACGCTTGACTTTATTTTCGCGCGCGCAAAGCTGTCGTTTGAAATGAATGCCGCGCCGCCCGTGTTGGCCGCCGGCGCGAGTCGCTGCCGCCTGCTGCGGGCGCGGCACCCGCTGCTTGATAAGGACAAGGCCGTCCCCATCGATATCGCGATCGGCGGGGAATACGATACGCTGGTTATCACCGGCCCGAACACGGGCGGCAAGACCGTGTCGCTCAAAACGCTCGGCCTGCTGTCGCTGATGGCGGCGAGCGGCCTGCACATTCCGGCAAACGAGCAGTCCGAGATCGGCCTGTTCGAGCATGTCTACGCGGATATCGGCGACGAGCAGAGCATCGAGCAGTCGCTTTCGACCTTCTCCGCGCACATGAAGACCATTGTGTCTATCATGGACTGCTGCGGGCAGGGCGACCTGGTGCTGTTTGATGAGTTGGGCGCGGGTACCGATCCGGTCGAGGGTGCGGCGCTCGCGGTCGCGGTGATCGGCTATGCGCGCCAGATGGGCGCGTGTGTGGCTGCGACCACGCACTACGCGGAGCTGAAAACCTTCGCGCTCACCACCGATGGGGTGGAGAACGCCTCGTGCGAGTTCAATGTGCAGTCGCTGCAGCCGACCTACCGCCTGCTGACCGGCATCCCCGGCAAGTCCAACGCGTTCGCCATCGCGGCGCGGCTGGGGCTGCAGCCCACCATCATCGAGCGGGCGAAGGAGCAGGTCTCGACCGAGGACGCGCGCTTTGAGGACGTGCTGGCCGAGCTGGAGCGCGAGCGCCGCCGCATCGAACAGATGAAGGAGGAGGCGCAGAAAATGCGCGCCGCCGCGCAGTCCGAGCGGGACAGGATGCGCGCCGAGCGCGACGCGGCCGAGGCGCGCGCGGATAAGCTGCTCGAGGGCGCGCGCAGCCAGGCGGACCGCCTCCTCAAAGACGCGCGCATGACTGCCGAGACCGTGTTCGACGAGCTGGAGGACATGAAAAAGAAAGCGCAGAAGGATACGGCCGGACAGAACTTGGCCGCGGCCAAGGCCGCGCTGCGCGGCGTTATCACGCAGACCGAGAACGAGCAGCGGCGCGGCATCCAGAAGCGCGTGGTCGAGGCAGACGAGCAGCGGCCGGTCAAAAAGGGCGACCGCGTGCGGCTGATCAACGTGGGCGGCGTGCTGGCCGACGTGCTCGCGCCCGCGGACAAAAGCGGCAACGTGCAGGTGCAGGCCGGACCGATGAAGATGACGGTCAAGGAGAACGAGCTGCGCATCGTGGAGGAGCAGGCGCCCGTGAAAAAGTCGGTCCAGCCCCGCCGCGACGCGCCGAAGCGCGAGCTGAACATCCGCTCGGCGGAGAGCGAGGTGGATGTGCGCGGCATGAGCGCGCAGGAGGCGCTGTTCGAGGTGGATAACTTCCTTTCCCGCGCGCTTATGGCCGGCCTGCCCTCGGTCACGGTCATCCACGGCAAGGGGACGGGCGTGCTGCGCAACGCGGTACAGCAGCATCTGCGGTCAAACAAGCGTGTCAAGAGCGTGCGCAGCGGTGTGTACGGTGAGGGCGAGCAGGGCGTGACCATCGTCGAATTGCGGTAAAAACGCATCGTTTTGGGAATAGAAAACCGATGTGCAGGGCAAAATGCCATATATTCCGAAAGAATGCAGGAAATTTTCATTAAAAATACAAAGGGTGCGCGGGCATTTTATCCTTGACGAAACTGACAAAAGGCGCTATGCTATATATATCGGATTTGAAGAAATAGGAGCGATGCAGATTATGTATTCGAAAGAGGTACAGGTTACCAATCAGGTAGGTTTATATGCCCGACCGGCAACTTTTTTTATTCAGAAAGCCAATGAATTCAAGAGCACGATTCTGGTAGAGAAGGAAGAGCGCCGCGTGAATGCGAAGAGCCTGCTCGGTATCCTTTCCCTTGGCATTACCAAGGGTACTACCATCAACCTGATTGCGGACGGACCGGACGAGGAAGAGGCGGTATCCGCATTGGTTGAGTTGATTACGTCCAATTTCACCGACTGATTTTATCGCATCCTGCAAAAAAGCGCCGATATCGCATCGGCGCTTTTGTTTTACCCTGCGGCTTTTGTTAAAGGGTAAAGCGGGAGGCTGGCGCTTCTTTAACGCGCCACAAGGAAGAAAGGGGCGGCCCGCCATAAACAGGGAGCAATTAAAAGAGCGTGTGCGCAAGCTGCCCATGCAGCCAGGCGTATACCTGCACAAGGACAAGACTGGTAAGGTAATCTACGTCGGAAAAGCGAAGCTGCTGAAAAATCGGGTGTCCAACTACTTCCAGGCGCCGGAGCGCCTGAACCCGAAAACGCGGCAGCTTGTCAGCCATATCGCGGATTTCGACATCATTGTGACCGAGACCGAGTTCGAGGCGCTGGTGCTGGAAAATTCGATGATCAAAAAGTACAAGCCCAAGTACAACATCCTTCTCAAGGACGACAAGGGCTATCCGTATATCCGGCTGAATATGGACGCGCCGTATCCGGCGTTTTCCGTGGTGTCCAAGCCGGGGCATGACGGGGCGCGGTATTTCGGCCCCTACCCGGGGCGCGTGGCCGCGCGCCGCGCGATCGATACGATCAGCGAGGCGCTGCATCTCAAAACCTGCTCGCGCGTGTTCCCACGCGACATCGGCAAGGACCGGCCGTGCCTGAACCAGCATTTGGGACGTTGCTGCGCGCCCTGCACGGGTAAGGTCAGTCCGGAGGAGTACCATGCGCTGATCGGCCAGGCGGTCGCTTTGTTTGAGGGCGACGCAAAGCGGCTGGAAAAGGAACTGACGGAGAAAATGAATGAAGCGGCCGAGGAGCTGCAGTTCGAACGCGCGGCGCTGCTGCGCGACCGCCTGCGCGCGGTGCAGCGGCTGGGAACGCGGCAGCATGTGGTCGCGGGCGCGTTCGCGGAGCTGGATGTCGCGGCGTTTGTGCAGGGGCAGACGCGCGCCTGCGTGTGCGTGCTGCACTATGGCGGCGGCGCGCTGCAGGACAAGGAGTACACCCTGTTCCATCTGACCGAAAGCGATCCGGCCGAGGTGTTGTCGTCGTTCATCAAGCAGTATTATGCGCAGCGCGGCGCTGTGCCGAAAACCATACTCCTTTCGCACGAGCTTGAGGAGCAGGAGGCGGTGGCGGAATACCTGTCTTCGATCGCGGAGCGACGGGTCGAACTGGCGGTCCCGCAGCGCGGCGAGCGCCGCGTGCTCACCAGGCTCGCGGAAAAAAACGCGCGCGAGGAGATCGAGCGCAGGGAAAAGCAGTCCGAGCGGCGGCACAAATCGCTCGAGCTTTTACAGAACGTCACCGGCATGGCCGCGCTGCCGCTGCGGCTCGAGGCATACGATATCTCCAACTTCGCGGGGCAGGATACGGTCGGCTCGATGGTTGTGTTCACGGAAGGGCAGCCAAAAAAAGCGACTACCGCAAATTCCGGATCGCCTGCGCGGCCAACGGGCAGGACGACTACGCCTCCATGCGTGAAATGCTCACCCGCCGCGTACAGCGCTATGTGGACGGGGACGAGAAATTCACGCCGCTGCCGGGGGCCTTTTTGATCGACGGCGGCCTGGGGCATGTTCGCGTTTGCAAGGAGGTGCTGGATTCGTTCGGGCTGACGACGCCCTGCTTCGGCATGGTCAAGGACGATCATCACCGCACGCGCGCGCTCGTTGCGCCGGACGGGCGCGAGTTCGGCATCTCGGCCACGCCCGCGCTGTTCGCGCTGATCGGCCGCATCCAGGAGGAGGTACACCGGTTTGCCATTGAGTATAACCGCAAGCTGGGCGGCAAAAAGGTGCGCGGTTCAACGCTTGACAAGATCGAGGGCATTGGGGACAAGCGGCGCGCCGAGCTGCTCCGGCACTTTGGCAGCATCGAGAACATCCGGCAGGCGAGCGAGCAGGAGCTTACGCGGGTGTTGCCGCGCAATGCGGCGCAGGCGGTATACGATTTTTTCCATAAGGAGGACTGAAGTATGCGTGTGGTATCCGGCTCCGCGCGCGGCTGTAAATTGCAGCCCGTACCCGGCATGAGTACCCGCCCGACGACCGACCGCGTTAAGGAAAATGTGTTCAACCTGATCCAGGAGCATGTCCGCGGCGCGGAGGTACTCGACCTGTTTGCGGGAACGGGGCAGCTTGGGATCGAGGCGCTTTCGCGAGGCGCGCGGCACTGTGATTTTGTGGAGTGCGATAAGGCGGCATACAATATCGTGTGTAAAAATACAGAAACCGCCCGCGTGGCCGACCGCGCCTCGCTACACCGGAAAGAGGCGGCCGACTTTGTTTCCTGTGCTGGAAAGCGGCGCTACAGCTTGATTTTTCTCGATCCCCCTTACGGCGGCGAAATTCTGGAAAATGCATTATTACAAATAGAAACGTTTGACATTCTCTCTACAAATGGTATAATAATATGCGAAAGTGCAGTAGAGGACCGGTTTGCGCACGGGTTTGAGGTCGTCCGCGAACGTCGCTACGGCGCGACTTTGATTACCGTTCTGCGGAACGGCGAAACGGATGAAAAGCATGAGAGTAGCGATCTATCCGGGGCAGCTTTGACCCGGTCACCTTGGGACATCTGGATATTATCCGCCGCGCGTCGGTCGTGTTCGACCGGCTGATCGTTGCGGTGATGCATAACCAGAATAAAAAGCCGATGTTTTCGGTGGACGAGCGTATGGATTTCCTGAAGCGGACGACAGGCGACCTGCCTAACGTGGAGGTCGCGTCGTTTGGCGGCCTACTCGCGGATTATGCGAAGCAGGAGGGCGCCTGTGCGGTGGTTAAGGGACTGCGCGCGGTTTCGGATTTTGAATATGAGTTCCAGATGGCGCTGGCGAACCGGAAGCTTAATCCTGAATTGGACACGGTGTTCCTGATGACGAGTGCGGAGTATATGTATTTATCCTCGTCCGTAGTAAAGGATATTGCGGTGCATGGCGGCAGCGTTGCCGGATTTGTCCCTGCAGAAATCATAGACGATATTGTGCGCCGCACAAGAAAGGAAGGCTAACGATGGCAACTTTGGACGAACTGATCAACAGCATGTACGATATGGTACAGGACGCGAAAGGCATCCCGCTGGCGGGCGAGAAGTGCATCTTGGAGCGCGACCGTCTGCTTGATCTGCTCGATGAGCTGCGCGCCACGCTGCCGAACGACTTGAAAACAGCGCAGGACATCGTTGAGAAACGCAGTGAAATGCTTGCCTCCGGAAAGCGCGAGGCGGAATCGATCCGCCGTCAGGCGGAGGAGGATGCCCGGCAGATGGTTTCCGAAACCGAGATTGTCGTGGCCGCGCGACGCAAGGCAAAGGAAGTGCAGGGCAACGCGGAGATCCAGGCCCGAGAGTTGCGCCGAGTGACGAACGAATATTGTGAGGATACGCTCAAGCGCACCGAGGAGGCGGTGGCGCTTTCGCTGGAGGAGATCCGCAAGGTGCGCCAGCGCTTTAAGAGCATCGCCAAATAAATAATATTTTGCAGCATCCGAAAAGCCAGGTTTTTTACCTGGCTTTTTTTGCTGCGTTTTGCCGGCGAAATAAGGTGGAATAAACTGTAAAATAAGAGGAGGGTGGGAAAACGGCGCGGTACGGGCGGAAAGAATGCGCGTTTTTGTGGGATTTCTCCCCACCGTTCGCGCAGCCAAAATAGGCGTTTGTGGAAAGGAAAAATAATCGAACAAGTGTTTGAAAAATTGCAAAAACCACTGTTTTTTCATTTTACCGCCATAATCTTCCGCAAAAAAATACGAAAAAAATCCTTGCAATCTGGAGGGCTTCTCGTTATAATGGATTCAAGGTGGTGAGAAGTGGGGTAAAGTGTCACAGATTCCACCAAAGGGAAAGCGTGGTGTGAATCGGTGAAAGGCGAATACAAGCATTCCATAGACGCCAAGGGGCGTCTGGCGATGCCGGCCAAGCTTCGTGATGAGCTCGGCGAACGCTTCACCGTCACCAAAGGGCTGGATGGATGTCTGGCCGTTTATCCGGAAAAAGAGTGGGAGGGGCTGGAAGAGCGCATCCGCTCCCTGCCCATGTCCAAATCCCGCGATCTGCAGCGCTTTTTCTTCTCGGCCGCGTTCGACGCCGAGCTGGACGCGCAGGGCCGCATCCTGCTGCCCGCCAACCTGCGCGCGTACGCAGGGCTGAGCAAGGAGACGGTCGTTATCGGCGCCTCTAACCATGCGGAAATTTGGGACGCCGTGAAATGGGCGGCTTACAATGACAGCATCACCGATGATCGCATCATGGAGGCCATGGAGGATCTCGGGTTCTAAAAAGCGCCGTACAAGGAGGGTCAGCGTATGGAATTTCATCACGTTTCCATTTTGCTCGAACCCTGTCTGGAGGCGCTGCATATCAAGCCGGACGGCGTTTACGTCGATGCGACGACAGGCGGCGCCGGACATTCGCTCCGCATTGCGGAGCGTTTGCATGATACTGGACGCCTGGTCTGCATCGATCGGGACGACGAGGCGCTGGAAAACGCGAAAGTGCGCCTGAAGAAGGTCTGGCAGCGCGTATACACGGTGAAAAGCGATTTCCGCGAGATTGATCGGGTGCTTGCCAGCCTGGGGCTGGCGGGCGCGGATGGGATACTGTTCGACTTGGGCGTTTCGTCGCCGCAGTTGGACCATGCGGAGCGAGGTTTTTCCTACATGAAGGATGCGCCGCTCGACATGCGGATGGACCGGACGCAGACGCTGACCGCGTACGACGTGGTAAACGGCTGGAGCAGGGAGGAACTTCGTCGTATCCTGTTCGAATACGGCGAAGAACGCTATGCGCCGCTGATAGCAGCGGCCATCGAGCGGGAGAGAGAAAAAAAAGCCGATAGAAACGACGGGAGAGCTTGTAGAAATCATAAAGGGCGCGATGCCGGCCAAGGCGTTGCGGGAAAAACAGCATCCGGCCAAGCGCAGCTTTCAGGCGATCCGCATAGCCGTTAATGACGAGCTTGGCGCGGTGCGGGAAGCGATGGATAAGGCGATCGACTGCCTGAACCCGGGCGGGCGCCTGGCGGTGATCACATTCCACAGCCTAGAGGACCGCATTGTCAAAGCCGCGTTCCACCAGGCGGCACAGGGCTGCACCTGCCCGAAGGATTTTCCGGTCTGCGTCTGCGGCGGGAAGCCTAAAGTCAGGCTGACGCCCCGCAAGCCGATTCTGCCGGATGAGAAAGAACTTGCAGACAACCCGCGGGCGCGGAGCGCAAAGCTTCGCGTGTGCGAAAAAATAGGAACAGACGGATAGGACAGAAAGGAAATGCAATGATGACTGCCAGCAGGGAGAGCGTAGCGTACAAACAGTATGAAGAGCGCATGGCGCCCGTACAACAGGAAAGAACACGCGACCTCCGTGCAGTCCCGACGCCGCGCCGCCGCAAAAAAGCCGCCGTACGGCTGAACGTGTTCGTGTGCGTCAGCGTCATTGCGATCGCAGCGGTGTATATCCTGTTCTGCCAGATGCAGCTGACCCAGCTGACCGCGCAGGTCAGCACCCAGACCGAGGCGCTCGACGAGCTTGCGGCGGAAAATGTTTCCCTGTCAAGCAAGCAGATGAACAGCATGGACATGACGCAGGTGGAGGAATATGCGGTGAACCACCTGGGCATGGTAAAAATGGACAATTCACAGATCGAATATGTGGAACTGACCAATCCGGATACGGTCACGGTGGCGCAAAGCGGGGTGTCACTGGACGCGCTGTTTTCCGGCTTGGCGCGCAGCTTTTCTGCAGCCCTGGAATATATCCGGTAAGTAAATGAATAGGATGCGTAATAGGGGAGTGAGAGGTGGAAACTTCTGACTCCTTACGCTTTTTTTCGACCAAACGGCAGTGGAGGGATGCAACGCAAATGGCAGCAAAGGGACCGAACAATTTAATGCGCTCGCGCATCGTGATGCTCACGCTGGCGTTTGTGGCGATCGGCTTCGGCCTGGTCGCCGTGCGCCTGCTGTATATGCAGGTATTCCGCAACGACTTTTATGTGCAGCAGGCGACAACACTGCAGACGCGGGACACGCTGGTCACGCCCAACCGCGGCACGATCTATGACGCGAATATGCAGGTGCTGGCTGAATCGGCCTCGGTCGCCCGTATTACGGTCAACCCCAAGGCTGTGATCGACGAGTCCAAGGTGAACAAGGGGATACCGGCGGAACAGCAGCAGCAGGAGCTGGCGCAGATTCTTGCCGACACGCTGGAGTTGGACTACGACACCGTGCTGGGGAAAATCAAAAGAACCGATACCCAATATCAGATCATCGCCCAAAAGGTAGATAAGGACACGGAAAACGCCCTGTATGAAAAGCTCGAGGCTGCGGGCTGCGGCAACGCGGTCTATTCCGAGCCGGACACCAAGCGGTATTACAAATACGGCGCCTTCCTTTCCACCGTGCTGGGCTATGTCAACGACGATAACGTGGGCGTTTACGGCTTGGAATCCGAATACGAGAGCGAGCTTGCCGGTACTGCGGGGCGCATCGTCCGCGCGCAGAATGCCAAAAACCAGGATATGCCGTATGATTATCAGCAGTACATTCCGGCAACGGACGGAAACTCGCTTGTGCTGACGATCGACAGCGACATCCAGAATATCCTAGAAAAGCATCTGGAAACCGCGCTGGCGGATAATCCCAATGCACGCGACGGCGTATCGGGTATTGTGATGGATGTCAAAACCGGCGCGGTGCTAGCGATGGCCAACCTGCCGGACTTCGACCCCAACCAGCCGCGCGTAATCTCGGACGAACGGTACCTGAACGAGCTGAAGGAGACCGTGCAGAAGCTTTTGGAGGAGGCCGGTGTATCGGCGGAGATCCCCGACAAATACTATCAGGAGGGCGGACTGGATAACCTGCCGGAGAGCGTGCAGAACAATGAGGCCTTGGTTGACGCGCTGACGGACGCGCGGACCGAGGAGCTTTACAAGATGTGGTATAATCCGGTTGTGACCGATACCTATGAGCCGGGCTCCACTTTCAAGCTGATGAACGTGGCGACCGCCTATGAGCTGGGCGTGGTGCATGCGGAGGATACCTTTTACTGCGGCGGCTCGATGATGGTCGGCGACTGGAAGGAGCCGATCAAATGCCACAACACCAACGGGCATGGCTCGCAGACGCTGACGCAGGCGGTGATGAACTCCTGTAACGTGGCGATGATGCAGATCGTAGCAAAGACCGGCAGGGAACGCTTTTACGACTTTTTCAAGGCGTTCGGCATGAATAGCAGGACCGGCATCGACCTGCCAAATGAAAGCCCAGGCATCTTCTTTGACGTAGAGGACAGCACCTCGTGGAACGAGGTGTCGCTCGCGGTATCCTCGTTCGGCCAGCGCTTCCAGGTAACGCCGATTCAGATGGCGAGCATGATTTCGGCCATCGTGGACGACGGGAGGCTGAAAAAGCCTTATCTGGTCCGCGAGGTGCTGAATGCGGACGGTTCGATCAAATCCACGGCCGAGACCGAGGTTGTCCGCCAGGTCATTTCGGAGGACACCTCCGCGTATATGCGCGATACGATGCTGCAGGTTGTGGAAAGCGGCACGGGCAAGAACGCCTATGTACCCGGCTACCGTGTGGGCGGTAAGACCGCAACCTCAGAGATTCTGAAAGAGGCGGAGGACGTCGAGGACCGCTATACGGCTTCGTTTATCGGCGTGGCGCCGATGGACGATCCGCAGATCGTGGTGCTGGTCGCGATCAGCGACCTGCCGGAATCCTCTCCGCACGGCGGCGGTGCGCTCGCCGCGCCGGTCGTCGGCCGCATCATGGAGGATGTGCTGCCGTATATCGGCGTGACGCCGGTGTATACCGATGAGGAAAACGACCGCCGCGAGCTGACCGTACCCGGCGTGGTCGGCTCCACGCAGGAGCAGGCGGCGAGCACGCTGCAGCAGGCGGGCTTTGCGTACCGCGTCGTCGGCAGCGGCGACACGGTCACCGACCAGGTGCCGGCCAGTGGTGTGCGCATTCCGGCCAGTGGCAAGGTCATCCTGTATATGGGCGAGGATAAGCCTGCGGAGCAGATCGAGGTACCCGACCTGACCGGATTGACGCCGGACGAGTGCCGAGACACGCTGGAGCAGTACGGACTGTACCTCAAGCAGAAGGGGGTCGCGTCCTCGCAGATTACAGGCAATACCACCGCGAGCCGGCAGAGTCCGGCAAAAGGGACCAAGGTGAATATCGGCGCGGTGGTCACGGTTGAATTTTCCGACACAACGGGTGTCGACGACCGATAGGAGGAACGGAATGAAATTACAGGAATTGCTGGCTGGCGTTGCGGTGCAGAGCCGTACGGCGGCGCCGGAGCTGGAAATCGGCGAGGTGCGGTATGATTCGCGCGCGGTGGAAAAGGGCGACCTGTTCGTGGCTATCCGCGGCTATGCGACGGATGGCCACCGGTATATCGAAAAGGCGCTCGCGCAGGGCGCGGCGGCGATCGTATGTGAAGAAGCACCGGCGGGGGCGCCGGCGGTCGTGGTGGAGAACTCCCGCCGCGCGCTGGCGGAGATCGCGGCCAACCGCTTCGGCCATCCGGCGGACAGCATGGTCATGCTCGGCGTGACCGGAACGAACGGCAAAACCACCACGACCTACCTTATTAAGCATATTCTGGAGCAGGCAGGGCATACGGTCGGGCTGATCGGCACCAACCAGAACCTGATAGGAAGCGAGGCCATCGAAACTGAACGCACCACGCCGGAGAGCTATGAGCTGCAGGCGCTGTTCGCCCGTATGCGGGACGCCGGCTGCACGCATGTGATTATGGAGGTATCCTCGCACTCGCTCGTACTCGACCGCGTACACGGCATCCGCTTTGCAGTCGGCACGTTCACCAATCTGACACAGGACCACTTGGATTTCCACAAAACCATGGAGGAGTACCGCAGGGCAAAGGCGCGTCTGTTCGCGGTCAGCGACAGGGGCGTGATCAATCTGGACGATCCGGCGGCCGACGCCATGCTGGCGGACGCTCTGTGCCCATGCCTGACGTTTTCCTGTGAAAAGGACGCCGCCGACCTGACCGCCAGGAATATCGGCCTGCATGCGGATGGCGTTTCCTTCCTGGCCAACACCAGGGGCGAGCTGGCGCGCGTCCGTCTGGCGATACCCGGCCATTTTTCCGTGGAGAATGCGCTGGCCGCGCTGGGGATCGCACTGCAGCTGGATATGCCGCTCGCGGATGCCGCGAAGGCGCTGGCCACGGCAACGGGCGTGAAAGGCCGCGTCGAGGTGGTGCCGACCGATACGGATTATACAGTGCTGATCGACTACGCGCACTCGCCCGACGGGGTGGAAAACGTCCTGCGCGCCGTGCGCGGCTTTGCCAAGGGGCGGGTCGTGGCGCTGTTTGGCTGCGGCGGGGACCGCGACCGGACCAAGCGGCCTAAAATGGGCGCGATCGCGGCGGCGCTGTCGGATTTCTGCATCGTGACGAGCGACAATCCGCGCACCGAGGAGCCGCAGGCCATTATCGACGATATTCTGGAGGGCATGAAAGACACCAAAACGCCGACGCGGGTCATCGTCGACCGGCCGGAAGCGATCCGGTGGGCGCTTGCGCACGCCAGGAAAGAGGACATCATCGTTCTGATGGGCAAGGGACATGAAACCTATCAGGAGGTCAACCATGTGAAGCATCATATGGATGAACGGGAGATTGTCGCGGATTATTTCGCGGATAGGAAGTAAGAAAAACAGCTTGGGGGAATCGATTGATGGAACGCTTTACACTGGCGCAGGCAGCGGAATGGACCGGGGGGAAGGCGCACGGGGCGGCATCTCTGTCGTCGGTCTCCACGGATTCCAGGCAGATACCGCCGGAAACGCTGTTCCTGCCGCTCAAGGGCGAGCGCTTCGACGCGCATGATTTTATCGCAAAGGCGGTGGATAACGGCGCCGCGGCCGTGGTGTCGCACCGACAGAACGAAACCTATCCGGTGCCGGTTCTATATGTGGAGAACACCGCGCAGGCGCTGTTGGACCTGGCGGGCGGCTACCGCCGGCTGTGCGGCGGCAAGGTGGTCGGCGTAACCGGCTCGGTCGGCAAAACGACGACCAAGGAACTGCTTTACGCCGTGCTCAGGCAGCAGTTCTGCGCACAGAAAACCGAAGGCAACCTGAATAACGAGGTCGGCCTGCCCCTCACCCTGCTCCAAATGACTAGGAAAACCGAGGTCATGGTTGCGGAAATGGGCATGAACCATTTCGGGGAGCTGTCCCG
The DNA here is from genome assembly GCF_032769475.1 of Intestinibacillus sp. NTUH-41-i26. Taxonomy (GTDB): domain Bacteria; phylum Bacillota; class Clostridia; order Oscillospirales; family Butyricicoccaceae; genus Agathobaculum; species Agathobaculum ammoniilyticum. The sequence continues at coordinate 2,074,976 of NZ_CP136477.1, read as the reverse complement.
TATGACCGCGGCCGCGCAGCCGGATATCGCGGTTATCACCAATATTGGCACCTCGCACATTGAATTCCTTGGCTCGCGCGAGGGCATCTGCAGGGCGAAGCTCGAGATTTTGGAGGGCCTCCGGCCGGACGGCTGCGCCGTGCTCTGCGGAGACGAACCGCTTCTCTGGGAGAAGCGGGACGCGCTGGGCTGCCGGACGGTTACCTATGGGATAGAAAATCCGGCGTGTGATTTAACTGCATACTTGCATGGAGACAGTGCATTTGATATAGTAAATAACGGTCTGCCGGCGGTCGAATTGCCGCAGGGCGGACGTTTTTCGGCAAAACTCAGCATACCGGGCGCGCATAATATACTTAACGCGCTCGCGGCGGCGGCGGTCGGCCTGCTGCTGGGCGAGACGCCGGAGCATATCGCCGCAGGACTTTCCTCCTATGAGGCAAGCGGCATGCGGCAGAACATTTACGAGCAGAACGGCTACTGCATCTTTGCGGACTGCTATAACGCCAGTCCGGACGCCATGGAGGCGGCGCTCAAGGTGCTCGGCGGCATGGCGGAAGGCGGGCGGCGGTTCGCGGTGCTTGGCTCCATGCTGGAGCTGGGCGGCTATGCGGAGGAGGGCCACCGCCGCGCGGGACGCGCGGCCGCGGAAAACGCCGACGCGCTGTATGCCTATGGGCCGGACGCGGACGCGATGGTCGCGGGCGCGAAGGAGCGCGGCATGGCCGCGGCGTATGCGTTTGACGACCAGGCCGCGCTTGTCGCGGCGCTGCGGCGAGATGCGGAAAAGGGCGACGCGTTGCTGTTCAAAGGTAGCCGCGGGATGCGGATGGAGCGCGCGCTCGCATGGTTCTTAGGGGAGGACGTGGAAGAATGACACCGATCAATATCCGGACTGCGCTGATTGTCTGCGCGGTCGCATTTGTGATCACAGCGGCGATCGGGCCGGCGGTGATCCGCTATCTGCGCAAGATGAAATTCGGCCAGAAGATATTGGAGATCGGGCCGAAATGGCATATGAACAAGCAGAACATCCCGACGATGGGCGGGTTTATGTTTATCATCGGCATTGCAGTGGCGGTTCTGGCGGGCAACACGCTGCTGGGAGGGGTTTCGGTCTCCTCGCTGGCGGTGCTGGGCCTTGCCGCAGCGTACGGCGCGGTCGGTCTGGTGGATGATTACGCTAAGATTCGCAAAAAGGAAAACGCGGGGCTGACGCCCAAGCAGAAGCTGGTGCTTCAAATTCTGGTGGCGGGCGCGTTCATCCTGGTGCTGTTTCTGGAGTCGGACGGACTGCCCGCCCTCTGGATCCCGTTTACCGCTGTGGCGATCCCGCTTCCCTGGCCGCTGTACATCATCTTTGCCGCGTTCGTTATCGTGGGCGCGGATAACGCGGTCAACCTGACCGACGGTATCGACGGACTGGCCGCGGGTGTGACCCTGCCGGTCGCCATTTTCTTTGTGTTTGTCGGCATTGCGCGGCAGGACGCTGGCGTGATGCTGTTCGCGGCGGCGCTCGCGGGTGGCTTGGCGGCGTTCCTGATCTATAATTTCAATCCGGCCAAGGTTTTCATGGGGGACACGGGCTCGTTGTTTCTTGGCGGCGCGGTGGCAGGTCTGGCGTTTGCCTGCGATATGCCGTTGATCCTGCTGCTGGTCGGGCTGATCTATATTATCGAAACGCTGTCTGTCATCCTGCAGGTAACATACTTCAAGGTTTCCGGCGGCAAGCGCCTGTTCAAGATGGCGCCGATCCATCATCATTTTGAGATGTGTGGCTGGGGCGAAAAGAAGATCGTGCTGATATTTTCCGGCGCGACCATTCTGCTCTGCCTGCTGGCGTATTATGTAGCGCTGGCGCCGGTTCTGTAAACTGTTTACAATTCAAAGCCCGTTCGGAGGTGTCCACATGGCAACGACAACCAGACAAGCGCGCACGGTGCGCAGGGTGACCGCAGGACCGCGGTATGCGAACCGTCCCGCCATGCGGGCGGAAGAGAGGGGCGAGACGGCGCTGCAGCCCTCCGACGGCCGGTTCCGCGAGCGGACGCGCGTGCGCGCCCATGCCTGGGACGCGGGTATTTTCTTTTCGGTCATGCTGCTGCTGGCGATCGGCTTGGTCGCGCTGTTTTCCGCGAGCTATTCGACCGGCTATTACAATTTCAAAGGCGATTCCCTGCATTTCGTTACGCGGCAGGGGATGGTCGCCGTAGCTGGCGTGGTCGCGATGATCGTTATTTCCAAGGTTAGCTATAAGCTGTACGCTAGGTTTTACAAGCCGTTTCTGGCGGTGTCGGTCGTGCTGCTGATTCTGGTTGCGATACCGGGCATCGGCACCTGGTATAATGGCGCGCGGCGCTGGCTGTTCGGTTTTCAGCCGTCCGAGCTGGCAAAGCTCGCCGTTATTGTGTGCTTCGCGTATTGGATCGCGCGCGACGCGCAGAGCGTGCGCAGCTTTAAGGGGCTGGTCCGGCCATACGGCTTCCTGCTTGCGGTATATGTTGTGCTGCTGGCGCTCGAGCCGCATACCTCGGCGATGATGATTGTCTGCGGCATCGGTGTGTGCATCCTCGTCGCGGGCGGCATGCGGCTGTGGTATTTCGTTCCGATCGGCGTGGTGGGCGCCGGAACGTTGACGGCGTTTTATTTCATGTTTTCCCATGTGCGGGATCGCTTCGCGGTATGGCTCGACCCGTTTTCGGATATGACGGATAAGGGCTTCCAAGGGGCGATGAGCCAGATCGCCATCGGCTCGGGCGGCTTTTTCGGCTTTGGGCTTGGGCAGGGACGGCAGAAGCACCTGTACCTGCCCGAACCGCAGAACGATTTCATCTTTGCCTCATGGTGTGAGGAAATGGGCTTTATCGGCGCGCTGCTGGTGATTCTGCTGTTCGCTTATCTGATTTACCGCGGGTTCCGCGTCGCGCGGGCGGCGCCGGATAAATTCAGCGCGATGCTGGCGACCGGCATTACCGCAAAGCTGGCGATACAGACATTGATGAACCTGTTCGTCGTCACAGGCATTATTCCGGTGACGGGTGCGGCGCTTCCGTTTTTCAGCTATGGCGGCACGGCGCTGCTCATGCAGCTCGGAGAAATGGGGATACTGCTGAATATATCGCGGTATATGCGGATAGACGCGCGCAACGAAGAATGAAGCGATAGGGGGAAATCAGGTTTGAAGCTGTATATCACTGGCGGCGGCACGGGCGGGCATGTGACGCCCGGGCTTGCCATCGCGCGGTATTTTGAGCAGAAGCATCCGGACACGGTTGTCCGGTTCGCAGGATCGGCGCGCGGTATTGAAAACAAGCTTGTCCCGAGAGAGGGGTATCCGCTGGATACCATTGAGATCATCGGCTTGTCCCGCTCCATGAGCCCGAAGGGGCTTGCACATAACCTGAAAGCGGCGCGGCTCGCCGTATCCGCGGTCGGCAAGGCGAAAAAGCTGCTGCGGGAGGCGCGGCCGGACTGCGTGATCGGCTGCGGCGGCTATGCATCGTTCGCGGTCGTTCGCGCGGCGCAGCAAATGGGGATACCGACCGTGCTGCTCGAGGTCAACGCACTGCCGGGCAAGGTGACGCAAATGCTGGCAAAAAAGGCGGACCGCGTGCTGGTCTGCTTTGAGCAGGCGGAAATGCTGCTCGGCGGCGGCGACAAGGTGGTCGTGACCGGTGCGCCCGTGCGCGGTGAAATTTTATCAGCGGACCGGAAAAAGGCGCGCGCCCGCTTCGGCCTGTCTGAGGACGATCAGCTTGTCGTCTCGTTCTGGGGCTCCATGGGCGCGAAATATATGAATGAGCACATGGCGGGTACGATCGCGCTGGAATGCAAAAACAATGTGCCGTACCGGCATGTACACGCATCGGGCGCGGCGGCGCGCGACTGGATGCCGCGGCTTGCGGAGGAGCAAGGCGCGGCTTTGCGGGAGCATCCCAATATCGAACTGACTGAGTATATTTATGATATGGCGGACCGCATGGCGGCGGCTGACCTGATCGTCTGCCGCGCGGGCGCGGCGACGATGGGCGAGCTGTGCATGCTGGGGCGGCCCGCGCTACTGGTGCCTTCGCCGTTCGTGGCGGAAAACCATCAGGAGAAAAACGCGCGCGCGCTCGAGCAGGCGGGCGGCTGCCGCGTGCTGCTGGAGAAGGACGCTTCGCCCCAGCGGCTGTACGACGAGATAGGGGAGCTGCTGTCCGATCGGGAACGCCTGCGGCAGATGGGGCGCGACGCGACGCGCCTGGCCGCGCATGACGCAAGCGAAAAAATTTACCGCGAGATCATGCAGGCTGTCCGCGAGCGGCAAAAATAAGGCAAAGGGGCGCTTGCATGAGACGCAGGAAGCGAAAACAGAAAACGCCGGAACAGATGAGGAAACGGGCGAACCGGCGGCAGCGGTTTTTCCATACGGTCGGCCGGCTGCTGTTTGTCGGCATACTGCTGTCGGCTGCCGTGCTCGCCCTGACGGTCTTTTTCAAGGTAGACACGATTTCCGTGGAAGGGTCCACCAAATACACGCCCGAGGAGATCGTCGCGGGCATGGATGTGAAAAAAGGTGACAACCTTTATCTTTGGAACAAGGTGAAAACGACAAATAGCCTGCTGGAGCAGTTTCCCTATCTGGAAACCGTGCAGATCCGGCGCCACTTGCCGGATGCGCTGGTCGTCACAGTGACCGAGTGCCGGGCGGCAGTGGCTGTTTCCACTAACGGCGTGTACTATCTGGTCAGCGCGCAGGGCAAAGTGCTGGAGCAGGCGGCGACGGATAACGGCCTGCCGGTCGTAGCCGGCGTGACGCTTGAGGCGGTCCGGCCGGGGCAGACGCTGGAGCCGGCTGCGGATGCCTATGTGGACGCTCTGCTGACCGTGCTGCAAACGCTGGACGCGGCGGACATGCTCTCGGAAACCGATTTCATCAACCTGCAGTCGCTCACCGATGTGCGCGTCGGCTATCTGGACCGGTTCGATATCCGCGTCGGCACGATGGAACAGCTTGCCTACCGGCTGCGCTTTGCGCAGACTGTGATCGATGGGCGGCTCTCACCCTCCGATATCGGGCGGCTGTACTGGGATGCGAAAAACAGGCTGCATTTTGTGCCGGATACTGCGGAAAATATCGCGCATTCCGCAACCGGACAGGAGACGGATGACAGCCCCATTGTCGATCCGGACGCGCTGGACGCAGCCGGCGGAGACGATGCAGGGGAAGCCGACGGCGGGGCGGACAGCGGCGCCGCCGGTTCGGAGGGTTCCGAATGACCGGCACGTCGCCCTGTCCCATTAAAAGATCGCAGCGCCCGCAAAAGGCTTTTTCACAGCGGAGGGATGCCGGATATTGGTGAAAAATACCGGCGCCGCCTTTGGTGGAAAGATACAGAAAAACTCAATATTTTTTTGAGGGATTCACTAATATGTGTTGCAAAATAGAACAAAAAGAGGTAAAATTAAAACAATAGGGGCTGTCTGTCCATTCTGCTTCCAGACAGGGACAGGCCGTTGATATTGTGTAACGAAGATAATCTGAAAGATTTTTTATCATAACGGAGGATGGCAACAATGGGTTTTGAGTTTGAACAGGGCTTGGATAATGTAGTAAATATCAAAGTCATCGGCGTGGGCGGCGGCGGCGGCAATGCGGTCAACCGCATGGTCGAAAGCGGCGTGCAGGGCGTTGAGTTTATCTCGATCAATACAGATATGCAGGCGCTGAACTTCTCTCAGGCCGGCACCAAGATCCAGATCGGCGAGAAGCTGACCAAGGGACAGGGTGCGGGCGCAAACCCGGAGATCGGCCGCAAGGCTGCGGAGGAGAGCAAGGAGCAGATCGCCGCGGCGCTGGCCAACACCCATATGGTGTTCATCACCGCAGGCATGGGCGGCGGCACCGGCACAGGCGCGGCGCCGGTCGTGGCGCAGATCGCCCGTGAAATGGGTATCCTGACGGTCGGCGTTGTCACCCGTCCGTTCGCGTTCGAGGGTAAGAAGCGTCTGGAGCAGGCGCTGGGCGGCATCGACGAGTTGAACAAGAACGTCGATTCGCTGGTCATCATCCCAAACGAGCGCCTGAAATATGTTTCCGAACAGAAGATCACGTTCAAGAACGCGTTTGAGATCGCTGACGGCGTGCTGCGGCAGGCGGTCGCGAATATTTCCGAGCTGATTACCGTGCCGGGCTTCATCAACCTGGACTTTGCGGATGTTACCTCGGTGATGAAAGACGCGGGCTATGCTCATATCGGCACGGGCCGCGCTGCTGGGAAGGACAAGGCGGCGGAGGCCGCGCGCATGGCGATTTCCAGCCCGCTGCTCGAAACCTCGATCGATATGGCGCACGGTGTTATCGTTTCTGTTATCGGTTCGGATGATATCGGCTTGGATGAGGTCGAAACCGCTGCGACGATGGTCCAGCAGGCGGCGCATCCGGACGCGCATATCATCTTTGGCGCGTTTATCGACGACACGATGGACGACGAGATCCGCGTAGTCGTTATTGCCACCGGATTCGACAACATCCCCAATTCCGCGAAGCTGAATATGGATGGAAAGGCTCCGGAGCCGGCGTCCTCCGGCTTGTTCACCGAGGCGTCGACCGCGGCGGCGGAGGACAAGTCCGCTTCCGCCAAGAGCAGCCAGTCGAACGAGCTTGGTTCGGACGACGCGGCGTTCGACGTGCTGATGCGCATTTTTGATAAGGATCACCGCTGATTCTGTTGGTGCCTGTGTAATCATGCAAAACAGCCCTGTAAAGGGCTGTTTTGGTCTGAAAAGGCCTTGTAAAGTTTGTGTAAAAGGAGTGTGATCACCGTGAGTGCGGACCCTCGAAGTATAAAAAAAATAAAAGCTCGCGGTGGCGCAGAGAGATAATTGCCGCCGCAGAAAGGCGGTAAGATATGGTAGAATTTTACAAGACGATCGACGGCCGCGTAACCGAGCTTTCGGGCTTTACGGAGGGCTGTTGGGTCAATATGGTGCATCCTAGCTCGGACGAGCTGGAGGAGATCGCGCGGGTGGCGCGGGTGGAAGAGGAATTTATCCGCGCGGCGCTTGATCCGGAGGAAAGCTCCCGTGTCGAGACGGAGGACGACCAGCTTTTGATGATCGTCGACATTCCGATGGTGGAGAAAAGCTCGGTCGAAGATGGCGGGCAGATGTTCAGCACCCTGCCAATGGGGATTGTAGTAGGGCAGAACGCGGTTATCACGGTCTGCCTGGACGACAGCATCATCCTGCGATCAATCGCGGAGGGCGCGGTAAAGGGCGTCCATACGGCGATGCGCACGCGGTTTGTGTTCCAGATCTTGCTGCGGGTGGCGGGCCGCTTTCTGAAAAACCTGCGCATGATTGAACGCGACTTCACCCGAATTGAAAAACGTTTGTATGATTCGCTTAAAAATGAAGAGCTGATCCAGCTTCTGGGCCTCTCCAAATCGCTGGTATACTTTTCCGCTTCTCTGAAGGGCAACGAAGTCACAATGGAAAAGGTGCTGCGCGGACGGGTACTCAAGCTGTATGAGGACGATCGGGATATCCTGGAGGATGCGCTGATCGAGATTAGGCAGGCGATCGAAATGGCCGGCATCTATTCGAGTATTTTGTCCGGCACGATGGACGCTTACGCGTCGGTTGTTTCCAACAATCTGAACATCATCATGAAGGTGCTGACCGTGTTGACCATCATCATGACGATCCCCAATATCATCTTTGGCTTTTATGGGATGAATATAGAGGGAGGACGGATACCGGGCGATTTTGTCTGGTGGATTCCGCTGGCGATCTCGGTTGGGGGCTGCTTTTTCGCCTGGTATATGCTGAAAAAGAAAAATCTGGATTAACCTATTGCGCCGCGGATGCGGCGCTTTTTCTTTGCTGGTTTGACGGATGGGTTCCGTCATTATATAATGAAAGGGCAGAGATAAAAACACGGTCCGGTTGGTAGTCCGGACGCGACGGGGAACCGCCGCCAGTAACCTGCCTCCTTTGGTTGTCCGTTCTCTGTGCGCAGAACCAATAAAGGAGGAATTTCTATGCGCACAGTCAATTGCCGTGTGACCGTGTATTTTGACGACCCGTTCTGGGCCGTGTTGTATGAGCGGGAGAGCGGCGACTGGTATGAGGCGAGCCGGACGGTGTTCGGCGCGGAGCCCAAGGATCACGAGGTGTATGCGTTCCTGCTGCAAAGCTGGCGGCGGCTGCGGTTCAGCCCGCCGATACCGGTGGGCGAGCGGCCGGCGCGGCCGGATAACCCCAAGCGCCGCCAACGCGCCGCCCGTCAGGCGGTGGAGAGGTCGGGAACCGGTACGCGGGCGCAGCAGGCGCTTGCCGCCCAGCGCGAACAGGGGAAAACCGCGCGCCGCATCCGCACGCGGGAGGAAAAAGCGAGGGAGGCTGCGGAACGCTATGAGAAGCACCGGCAAAAGCGCAGGGAAAAGCACAAGGGACACTGAACCGTGTCCCTTGTGCTTTTTAACGTTATAACTAGGACTCTTTTCATCACGATAACGGTTAAACGGCCCAATGTGACGGACGGCAGGGAAAAATACCAAAAAACTTAAGAAATACTTCATGGAATCCGTCTGGTTTTCTGCTATACTACAATAAATAATGTGACAGAAATACGACAAAAAAGTGTGATGAAAATTACAGAAAAAATATCTGGTTTTTTGTGCGAACAGTGAAAAATGCAAGGAGGTTGTGAATTTCCGGCAAAAACTTATTGCATAATACGGCAATAGTGCTATGATAGTACAAGAATTAGAGAGAGTAACTTTGCGAGTGGGAATGAAGGAGACGAGTTTTCGCCATGCTTCGCTTTTTAGAAAGTTTACATTTTGTTTTATTCATATTTTTTACCGCAGCCTATGCGTACCAAATCGTTTACCTGCTGATCGGCTTCTTCGGAAAAGGGAAAGGCGGGAAGCAAGCCCCCGCGCTGCACCGCTATGCGGCGATTATCGCCGCGCGCAACGAGGAGAACGTGATCGGCGACCTGATCAAAAGCCTTAAGAGGCAGGACTATCCCGCCGAACTGTTGGACGTGATCGTGATTGCGGATAATTGCACAGACCGCACGGCGGAGGTATCCCGCCAGGCGGGCGCGATCGTTTACGAGCGGTTTAACAAGGTGCAGGTCGGCAAGGGATATGCGCTCGATTATCTGTTCCGCCGCATTTTTGAGGACCAAGGCGAGCAGGCCTACGAAGGCTTCTTCGTGTTTGACGCGGACAATCTGGTTGACCCGCAGTTTGTGCGGGAAATGAACAAGATGTTCGACACCGGCGAATACGCGGCCCTGACCAGCTACCGCAATTCCAAAAACTTCTGCGACAATTGGATTTCTGCAGGCTATGCGCTGTGGTTCCTGAGGGAAGCGCGCTACCTGAACCGCCCGCGCACCCAGCTTGGGGTGAACTGCGCGGTTTCCGGCACCGGCTTCCTGGTCGCGGCGGATGTGATACGCGAGGATGGCGGCTGGCCCTACCATCTGCTGACCGAGGATATTGAGTTTTCTATTTCATGCGCGATCCGCGGCCGGAAGATCGGCTACTGCGGCACGGCCGTGATCTACGACGAGCAGCCGACCGCGTTCCGGCAGTCGTGGGATCAGCGAATGCGCTGGACCAAGGGCTTTTACCAGATCGACGCGCGCTATACCGGCGCGCTTCTGGGCGGCTGCCTGCGCGGCGGGCGCCACAGCATGTCCTGTTATGATATGCTGATGACGGTCGCGCCCGGCAACCTGGTCACGCTCGGCGTGCTGGCGCTGGCGCTGTTCGCCTGTCTGAGCAGCCTTGCGCAGCCGGCGTTTATCACATACCGCGTGCTGCGTATGCTGGGGCGGATTATTTGGATGACAATTAAGGGGATTTCGTTCAGCCTGTTCCTGTTCGGGGCGGTCACGATGCTATCCGAATGGAAGAAAATTGATGGTCCGGCATGGAAAAAGATTGTGTTTATGTTCACGTTCCCGCTGTTTATGCTGACGTACATACCGATCTCGCTTGCCGCCTTGGTGAACAAGGTGGAATGGAAGCCGATCCGGCATGGCTTGGCGGCCAAGGCGGAAAAAGGAAAAGAACGGGCATAAAGGCCCAAAAAGCCTGCTGCGGGGAACGCAGCAGGCTTTTATTATTCTTCGATGCGGTGCGGCCGGCCGCCGGCGTAAAGCTCCCTGCGGATCGCGGCGAACATGCGCTCGGCCATATCCAGATACCGCCGGATCTCGCGCTCGTCGATCTCGAAAGGGAGGTCGGTGGGATAGCGCGTTTCAATATAAAGGTCGTTGAGCGCCGCGCTTTCATCGAGGTATTCGGTAAACGTATCCGGATCGATGCGGATGGCCTGCCGGCACAGATAGGTGAGGTTGTGCCCGTCAAAGTGTCTGCCGGTGCGATAGAGCAGATAGCCCTTGAGCGCTTTTTCAATCGCCTGCTGGCAGTGGAACGCGGTGTTGTAAGGGTCGCCGCCATAGGTCAGAAGCAGGCGGGCGCACTGCAGGTCGCACAGCGCTTTGTCCAGCCATTTGTAATAGAAATGACTGTCGGAGGCCCCTTTACGTCGTCGACTCATAGATTACCTGGCCTTTCCGGGCGATCCAGGCGGCGTACGATGTTCCGTCGGCGCACAGATCTTCCCATTCCTCGGCGGTATACACGCTCAGATTGACCGGCACATCGGCCGAGATTGCAAGGTGCAGGCGTGGCCGCAGCTTACGGCAGTCCACGTCGTCCGGCACAATGACGCACAGGCTGAGCGCTTTGAGCTTGCCGGTCGCCATCGTGCGTTTTTCGGCAAAAAGGATGATTTTTTCCGGCCTACAGATCCGCAGGATATCGTCGGCCGTTTGCTTTATCAGATCGGTCATGCTTCAGGGTACCTGCCTTTCCAGAGGGGACATTGTGGCGAGCGCTTCAAAATGCGGTTTTCCATCTGCCTCGCCGCGGACGTAGCGGGCCGAGCCCACCGTGCCGCAGAGAAGTGCGAGCTGCTCGCCGAACGTGGTTTCCGCCGTGTAGTTGACCTGTAGCTCGGAGATAAAGCCCGGCTGCCGCTGCAGGTCGAGCGCGTCCGAGATCAGCTCGACGACGCGGACATTGTTGACATGGTTGTTGACATCCAGGTCGGAATATAGGACGGGGTGGACATGATGTGGTTTGACAGACGCGCAAGAGAGCTTGGGAAGCGGGTCGAATAACGCACCGCGCGCCGTATGTAGGTAATCCGCGGCCGCGGGGAAGCCGCTGGGCCGCAGGATGCGGTGGGTCTGCGGGTCAAGCGTCACCCACATGGACTGGGCCTCGCCGACCAGCTTTTCGTTGGCAAAAAACGCAAAGCAACGGTACCAGCTCGCGCCGCGGATGCCGGGACACCAGGTTTCGCAGCGGATGCGCTCGTAGGGCAGCAACGGTCGCAGGAGAGTGGCGCGCATCCGAGACAGTACCCACAGGATATGAAGGTCTGCGGGGCCGAGATGCAGGGCCTCCGCGTGTACGGTAGCCGCGTCCTGCATGATGTTCCACAGGAAAGACGGCTTTGCGATGCCGCGGTTATCAACATGGCTGTAATTGATCTCGTATTCACGGGAAAGCAGGTCGGCCAAGGGGATACGCCTCCAATCAGTTAATAAAACAGGCTGGTGATAAAGCGGGAAAGGATTTCCAGCAGGCTGCTGTGCTGCGCAGACTCGCCGGTGGCGTCTCCGGGCGGGACGCCGTCAATCTCGGTATAGTGTTTGGCCAGCATGGACGAGCAGTTGGCGGTATCGATCAGGGAGGAATAGCTGAAAAACACCTCGCCCTGCACATCGATGCTGCTTTCGATCATGTCCAACTGCCGTTGCAGTTCGGCCGTGCCATACCAGACATCGCCGGGCTGCGCCTCGGCCGCGCGGTACGCGCCGATGCCGATATAGAGGGCGACATCGCTGGTTGCCACAACGTTCTGCCACCAGTCGAGCAGGATCTCGAAGTCCGCGATCTCGTAGCCGATGGACCAGTAGAGCTGGGGGCAGATATAATCAACCGTGCCGGCCTCGATCCATTCGACCGAATCGCAGTATATCTCACGGTAGGAGGAGCGGCCGTTGGTTTCGCTGCCTTCGGGGTTGGAGGACTGGTTATCCCAGATACCGGCGGGGCTGACGCCGAAAGAGAGGTCGGGGTTAAGCTCATGCAGCGCCGTATCAAGTTCGGCGATCAGCGTGTTGACATTGTCGCGCCGCCAGTCCCCGATATCCTCAAAATCGCCGCCGTAGCGCGCGAACGAGGTGGCGTCGTTAAAATCAGGCCCTGGATAAAAATAATCGTCAAGATGGATGCCATCCACCTCGTAATTGCGGACGATTTCCTCCGCGCCGTCAATGACGAGCTGTTGCACGGCGGACAGGCCGGGGTCAAAATAGTAATTCCCATCGTACTGCACGACCCATTCCGGATGCTGCTTGGCCGGACTGCTTTCCGGCAGCGCGGCCCATTCCGCCTCGCCGTCCTTGGTGATGCGGTAGGGATTGATCCAGGCGTGGAGCTGTAGGCCGCGGCTGTGCGCGCCGTTTACCCAATAGGCGAGCAGGTCGAGGCCGCCGTCGGGCGCCTGGCCCGCCGTGCCGCTCACATAACGGCTCCAGGGGAAAAGTTCGGACTGGTACAGCGCGTCCGCGGAGGGGCGGACCTGAAAGAACACGGTGTTCAGGCCCATGGACGCAATGTTGTCCAAAATCGCGTCCGCTTCGCTTTTGAGTTCGTCCGCGGTCATGCCCTGTCGGGTGGGATAGTCGATATTATAAACGCTGGAAACCCAGACGCCGCGGATACCGTCCCTGGCCGCGCTGCCGTTTGCGGCCGAAGCGGTGGGCAGCAGCAGGGTAAGCAGGAAAAAAAGAGATAAAATACGTCGTTTCAGCATGAAAATACTCCTTTGGTAAATGCGCATAGCTTTATTCTTATTTTACCATTTTGGCCGGCGGAAAGCAAGGAACACGTCGCCCAGTTGCGTAAAGGAGCATTGACTTTGCCGGCGATCCATCGTATGATGGACAGGGAAAAGGATGTGAAAGGCTTTCATGCAAAAAAAAGTTTTGGCGCTGCACGACCTGTCCGGATTCGGGCGCTCGTCGCTCGTGCCAATCATTGCGGTGCTTTCCGCGGCGGGACATCAGTGCGTGCCGCTGCCAACAGCGGTGTTTTCCACCCACACAGCGATCCCAAACTGGGTGACGACCGACTTAACCGGCGCGATACAGGGAACAATAGAGCAGTACGACGCGCTGGGGCTGCGGTTTGAAGCGGTCTATGCGGGCTTTCTTGGCTCAGCGGATCAGATCGATCGGGTGCGGGAGGCGGCGCGGCGGCTGAAGGCCGTGGATGGGATCACCCTGATTGACCCTGTGATGGGCGACAATGGCAGGATATACGACACCTACACGCCTGAGATGTGTACCCGCATGCGGGAGCTTTGCGCAATCGCGGATATCATCACCCCCAATACGACCGAAGCCGCAATTCTGCTCGACCGCGATCCGTCCGGCAAGCCGCGCGGTGCGGAGGAGGCTTGGGAATGGATGCGCGCGCTGCGCGCGCGGTATGGCGCGCAGGTTGTGCTGACCGGACTGGATTTTGCGGAAAGGCGCATAGGCTCGGGCTGTCTGACGGCGGAGGGTGGCGCGCTGAGCCTGCACCGCCGCGTCGACCGGTATTACCCGGGAACAGGGGATCTGTTCGCCTCTGTGATGCTGGGCAGCCTGCTGAACGGGGAAAAGCTGGCTGCGGCGTGCGACCGCGCGGGCGAATATGTCAAGGACTGCATCGCCTATACGGCGGCGCAGCAGACCAATCCGATGCACGGCGTACAATTTGAAAAGCTGCTGTATCATTTGGTGGGAGGATGCGATGAAGCACAAGGAAGAACTGAAGGAGATCATTAAGGCTTACCGCGATCGGGGCATTACCTGTGACCAGAACGAGCTGATCCAGCTTTTGCGGGAGGTCCAGGCGCTGTTCGGCGGCGTCATACCGCAGAAAGCGCTGGAAAAGACCGCGGAAAAGCTGGAGCTGAAAATGACATTCATCGACGCGCTGCTCAAGCGGTATCCGTCGATACGAACGGAGGACGCACCGCATACACTGTCTGTCTGCGGCGGGAAAAACTGCGCCAAGCGGGCGGCGCTGTCGGATTTTGTGGAACGGACCTATGGCGTACAGGTGGGCGGCACGGCGGAAGCCGGCTTCCGCTACAAGGTGACGGGCTGCATGAAAAAATGCGGCAAAGGCCCCTGCGTCAAATGGGACGGCGATATCCATACAGGGATGACAGAAGAAAAGCTGCGCAAACTGATCGAGGGAGAACGTTAAAAGCGGGCGGCCTTTTCACAGGCCGCCCGCTTTTTGCGTGGAGCGAAACCGCGCGATGCCGAAAACAAAAACGCCTGTCCTTTGGACAGGCGTTTTTGTTTATTGGAGCGGCTGACGAGGCTCGAACTCGCTACCTCCACCTTGGCAAGGTGGCGCTCTACCAGATGAGCTACAGCCGCAGGCTATCGCGCTGGACTTACCAGCGCGATACTTATTATAGCAAAGACTGTACAAGCTGTCAAGAACAAATAATGAAAAAAGATGTTTTTTCATCCTGTTTTTCTGGGGCGGCACAGCACCAGCGTGACGCACAGGCATACCGCCACATACAGGGCGATTGGCACGCCTGCGAACAGTAGCACCCGTCCGAGTTGCCAGAGCGGCTGCGGCAGGCCGGTCCACAGGCGCGACAACGTCTCTTCAGGGATGAGCCGCAACAGCTGCATAAACGCGGAACAGGCCATGCGCACCGGCAGCAGCGCGACCATCCAGATATTCACGCGCCAGAAAGACCGGATAAAGCCCGCCCCCTGTATGGTGTCCGCACTGTTTTTCAAATACAGCCCGAAGCCTGTCGCTATGGTGATGGCGCAGATCTGTAAAATCATGCCGATAACCGAGGGGATCGAGCTTGCGGAAGCAAAACAGCCGTAAAACAGAAGCAGCACCCCGCACGCGCTCGCGCCCAGCGTCAGGCAGAGCAGCAGGGGAGCGCCCGCCCGCGCTTGGACGGGCGACATGTGCGCGTCCGTAACGGCATGTGTCTCGGGCGGCTCGATATCCCGCAGCAGCCAGTCGGTCGTGACGTTAAAATAGTCTGCGAGCGCGATTACCTTATCCGTGTCCGGCGTGGCGTCCTCGGTCTCCCATTTGGAAACCGCCTGCCGCGATATGCCGAGTGTAATGGCCAGCTCCTCCTGCGATAAGCCGCGCTGTTTGCGCAGGCTGATGATTTTTTCTCCAAGCGTCATGTTTGCTTACCTCCTTGCTTGATGGTCCTGATTTTACCGGAAAAAGCGGTTGCATGCCACCAAGCGGGGCTGGAAATTACGCAACCGGCGGTTGCGGACAGGAAAAAAGGCGCGTTTTTCGCAAAACGCGCCGGAAAGATCAATAGCCGAGCGGCTCGCCGATCAGCACGACCTCGCACTTTTCCATTTTGGTGGGCGGTCCCATGTGGATCACCATGGCGCGGCAGAGCTTTTCCACAATCTCCGGATCATCCTTTCCGGAAAGCCGTTTGGCGTTGAGGGGGGCGGCGACGTTTTTCGCGCGGTCGATCGCGCTTTCCAGATCGGGGCACAGCTTGTTGATGCCGCAGACAAAGATGCAGCGCTTCGGGCCGAACAGCGTACCCGCGACGCGGTTGCAGGTGCCGTCGATATTAACGATCTCGCCGTTTTCCGACAGGCCGTTGGCGGAGCAGAGATAAATGTCCGGCGTCTGGAAGAATTCACCCGGCTTGAGCCAGTGCCAGTGGACAGCGGTGTTTCCGGCAAAGGCTTCCGGAAAACCCAGCTCTTTGAGCGTCATTGAGCCGCCGAGAGAAACCGATTTGCCCGCGCAGGCGTCGGTCAGGTAGCGCTGTGCCTCCTGCGCGGTGGGGAAGTAAGTAAAGCCGAAGCCGCGCGCGGTGAAAGCCCTGCAGATCGCGTCTACCCCCGGCAAGCCGCGTTCGAACATCGGCAGCAATTCGGACGGGTCGCTTACCAATGCCTGCGCACCGGCCGCCTTTAGTTCCTCGGCCGGACGGAAGCCCCAGGTCACGCCGACAGCGGCCAGGCCGGCATTTTGCGCGGTCTGCATATCGACCGCGCTGTCTCCGATATAGAGGGCGGTCGCCGCGTCGCCGCCCAGCTCGCGCAGCAGTTGGAGCGCGCTGGTCGGATCGGGCTTGCGGGGGGTGTCCGGCCGCTCGCCGCAGGTGACCTGCACAAGATCACCGAAATAATGCCGGATCAGCCCCTTGGCGGCCAGATCGTATTTGTTGGAAAGCACGCCGACCGAAACACCGGCCTTTTTCAGCTCCTTGAGAAGTGGGAGGATGCCGTCATACGGTTGGGTGCGGTTCATCATGCGCTCGTTATAGGCGGTGCGGAAGTCGTCGAGACAGGCGTCAACCATGGCCTCCGTGCGTTTGTTTTCCGGAATGCAGCGCTCGACCAGCTTACGCACGCCGTTGCCCGCGCGCTGGCGCGTCTGCTCCTCGGTCACAGCGGGGAAGCCGCGCCGCATGACCGCGCAGTTGACGCTGTCGCACAGGTCGCCGAGGGTGTTGAGCAGGGTACCGTCCAAATCAAAGATTGCCGTGTTGATTTTCATGCTATCGCTATCCTTTTTATCTGTTTGAGTGGGCGCGGCTTCAGCCGCGCATATAGGTTTGCGTGATCTCGGCCAGCAGGGAAGAAACCGTCGGGTTGAGCGCCTCCCGCCGCACGCGCCAGCGCCAGTTCTTGCCGCCGATCGTCCCGGGCGTGTTCATATGCGCGTCCGCGCCGAGTGAGAGCAGGTCCTGCAGGGGGGTCATGGCGATGCGCGCGGGCGAGGCCCAGACGCTTTTGATCGCGCTCCAGCCCATGGCCTCGCTGTGCGAGGTGCGCAGGTACCGGTAGGCAAACTGCTTTTCCGGCTCGGTGCAGATATCCATGATCTGCTCGCATACGGTCTGGGAGTCGTGCGTGGAGGTGTAAACGATGCTGTTCGGCACGAAGTTATGCGGCAGGTGCTCATTGTCTTCGTCCGGCGTGAAGCCGAAGATCAGCACCTTCATGCCCGGCAGGCCGCTTTCCGTGAGCAGTTCGCGCACCTCGTCGGTCTGCACGCCCAGATCCTCCGCGATGAGCCGGACCGGACCGAGCGCCTGTTCGATGGCGCGGAGCAGCTCCATGCCCGGGCCTTTGCGCCAATGGCCATTGATCGCGTTTTCCGATCCGGCCTTGACCTCCCAGTAGGCCGCGAAGCCGCGGAAGTGGTCGAGCCGCACCACATCGAACAGCGCCATGTTGCTCTTCATGCGCCAGACCCACCAGGCGTAGTTCTCCGCGCGGTGTACGTCCCAGTCATACACCGGATTGCCCCAGAGCTGACCGGTGGCCGAATAGTAGTCGGGCGGCACGCCCGCGACCAGCTTGGGGCTGCGGTCGGCCTTGAGCTTGAACAGCGTCGGGTGCGTCCACACATCCGACGAGTCTGCGGAAACGTAGATCGGGATATCCCCGATGATCTGGATGCCTTTTTCATTGGCGTAGGCATGCAGCGCGTCCCACTGCTGGAAAAAGACATATTGCAGGAAGATGCGGAAGTCGATCTCGTCCCGCAGCTCGGCGGCCGCCTTTTTAAGCGCGGCAGGCTTGCGGTCGCGCACCGCCTTGTCCGGCCAAAGATAGACCGGCATATTGTGGTATTTTTCCTCTTTAAGCGCCATAAACAGCGCATAATCCGGCAGCCAGGCGGCATTTTTCTCACGGAACGCGGCGATCCTGGTGCGCAGCGTGTCGTCAACGCGGCGGTACGCCTTGCGGAACAGCGGCCAGCGGGTATCCGCGAGCTGTTCGAAATCCGTCTCGTCCGGCGATGCCTCGAAGTCGCCGGCCCTGACCTCGGCCACGGTCAACAGGCCGTCCTCCACCAGCAGGTCAAGGTCGATCAGGTACGGATTGCCCGCCGCTGCGGAAAAGCACTGATACGGCGAATCACCGAAACCGGTGTGGCCGAGCGGCAGGACCTGCCAATAGGTCTGACGGGCGGCGGAGAGAAAATCCACAAAATCATACGCGGCCTTGCCCATGGTACCCACGCCGTGCGGCGAGGGCAGAGAAGTGACGTGCGCGAGCACGCCGCTGGAGCGTTTGAACATACTGCGTTCCCCCAATTCAATATGACTCATTATAACACAGTTCGGCCGATTTCCCAAGAGTTATTCTTGCCGGCAAAGACTGGAAGCGGGCGAGGACAATAGGGGACCGCGCGGAATCCGCTTGCAAACGGCTGGCCGGCAGGCTATAATAAGAGGGCTGAAAACACAAAAAAGGGGAATATCAACGCATGAGAATGCGCAAAAAGAAAAACCTGGACGTTCGTTTTGCCGCGTGCGCGGATGTGATGGCGTTCGAGCCGAGGGAAAAGCGCGGCCGCTGGCGCGCGCTGTTCGGCAACGACCACCCGCTGCATGTGGAGATCGGCTGCGGCAAGGGGCGCTTTGCGATCGGCATGGCGGAGCAGTATCCGGAGATCAACTTTATCGCGGTCGAACGGGAGGAGGGCGCGCTCATCATGGCGGCGGAGCGCTGCCAGCAGCACCCGCTGCCCAACCTGCGGTTCGTATCCTTTGACGCGGCCGAGCTGCGCGAGGTGTTCGCCCCGGGCGAAGTGGACCGCATCTACCTGAACTTTTCCGACCCGTGGCCGCCTAACCGCCAGCGCAAGCGCCGCCTGACGTGGCGCGCGTATCTGGAGGTCTATGACGAGCTGCTGAAGCAGCAGGGCGATCTGTGCTTCAAGACCGATAACCAGCGCTTTTTTGAGTGGACGCTTGCGGAGGTCTGTCAGTACGGCTGGCTGCTCCAGAATATTTCGCTCGACCTGCACCGCTCGGATTTCGAGGGCAACGTGATGACCGAATATGAGGAGAAGTTCTCATCCGAGGGCGCGCGCATCTACCGGCTGGAGGCGCGTCGGCGGCTGCCGGAATTTTTAAGAAAATAGAGGGAGGATGAAAAGCGGCCGCAGGGCCGCTTTTTCCTATGGAAAATAAATGTTATTGACATATGCCGGAAAAGTGTTATGCTATACTTATAACCGGCATATGCCGAAAATAAAAAACGGAGGCGCAGCAATATGAAAATCGCAGTCACTTATGAGGATGGACAGATATTCCAGCACTTTGGGCATACCGCCCAGTTCAAAGTATATGAAACGGCGGACGGAAAAATCCTTTCCTCGCGGATTGTTGATACCAATGGCAGCGGGCATGGGGCGCTTGCGGGCTTCCTGGCGGCGCAGGGCGTGGATACGCTGATTTGCGGCGGCATCGGCGGCGGCGCGCAGGCCGCGCTGGCCGAGGCCGGCATCCGCCTGCTGGGCGGCGTGCAGGGCGGGGCGGACGAAGCGGTCGGGGCGTTCCTGGCCGGCTCGCTCCAGTATGATCCGGATGTCCGGTGCAGCCACCACGAGCATCACGGCGAGGGGCATGACTGCGCCTCGCACGGCGGCCACACCTGTGGCGGCCACTGCCACGGGTAAACGTGGATGCCAAGGCCGAAAAAGTGCCGCAGGGTATGCGGTCTGCCGGCCTGCCGGGAATTCGGCCCGCGCGGCATGGGCTGCGCGGGGGAGCCGGTTGTCATGGGGCTGGATGAGTACGAGGCGCTCCGCCTGATCGACCTGGAGGGCCTGCAGCAGGAGCAGGCCGCCGTGCAGATGGGGGTCGCGCGCACCACGGTGCAGGCGATCTACAACACTGCCCGCCGCAAGCTGACGGACTGCTTGGTCAACGGCAGGCTGCTGCGGCTCCAGGGCGGGGATGTGGAGGTCTGCGAGCGGCGCGCGCATTGCCCGAGAGCCGGTTGCTGCCTACGGCGAAGCTGCGATAAGGAAAGGCCGGAGGATTGATTCCCTCCGGCCTTTTTCTCTGGATGCGCCTGCGTTTGACAGACGGATGCCTCCACACGGGCTTACAGCTTGGTGTATCCGCGCGGGGTGACGATAGCGTCCAGCGGGACGCCGGCCGCGCACGCGGGGCAGTCCTTGCCGCGGACAAAATTATGGTAATGCGGGAAATCCTCGCCCGAAAACAGGCGGACGACCGGCTTGTCGTCCAACTCGGAAAGGTTGGAGAACAGCGCGGAATAGCCGGCGACCCGACCTCCGTAATATTCGATGCACTCGCGCGTCTGGGACAGGGTTTGACCGGTCGAGGCCGTGTTGACCAGCACCAGTACATTGCGGTTTTCGATCATGGGGCGGAGGTTGTCCGCGAACATGAACTGCCCGTTGACGTTGTTGTCCGGCTCGACAAGATAGACGGATTTGCCGGAATTCAGGCTGCCGATACCCGAGGAGGAAAGCTCGCGGGCCAGATAGGCGCCGATGTATTCCGTACCCTCCAGGCACAGGAGTGTGTCCACACTGACCGCGCTAAAGTGGAAAGCGATGCTGCGTGCCGCTTCAAGCGCCATGGACATATTGTGCTTGATTTCGGACATATCGACATAATAATTGATGTGCGAATGGTTTGTGGCGAAATGCCCGGGGATCGCATCCGCGTAAAGGCGCTTGTTGGCATGGGAGATGATTCGGATCGGCTGCTGCATAAGGAAACCACCTTTCTTGCGACAATATAAGAAATCACACCTTTATTATACCGCATTTTACTGTGCAGGGCAAGAAAAAGCCGAGCGCTTCGGACGGCGTTTCCAGGCGGGGGAAATAAAAAAGCAGCCGCACAGCGGCTGCCGTTCCATTGAAATGCGCGGGGCGCATGCGCCCGAAAGGTAATAAGCCCCGCCCTGCCGATGCGGCCCAATTAGTAACCTGCACGACTTGGCAGGTGGGTTTTCTGTTTGGCATGTCTGCGCTTCCAACATCCGTGTATACCCGGGAGGCCTGCTGCTCGATGCCAAAACTTTCCGAAATCCCGTACTAAAAATGTGGGTTAAAAAAAGGCCGCTGTCGCACAGGGCAGGGTGACATCCGGCAAAGCCTTGCCGGATGCCGGAAAGAAAAGGGGATCAGCCCTCTTCGTCCTCCTCCGCTTCCGCGCGTTCCATCACGATATTGAACACTGCATCCGCGATCTCGTCGTCCTCGACCGCTTCCAGCATTTCCTCGCCGTTTTCCTCTACGATCTGCATGATGACGACCTCCGCGTCTTCCTCAACGGCAAGCTCAGCCGGAATAAACGCCAGATAGGTCGTACCCTCATATTCCACGGTGTCGATGTGCTCAAACTCCACTTCGTTGCCATCCTCATCGATCAGCGTGACAAAATCGTTGCCGTACTCCTCGCTCATGGTTCCGGCACCTCCTTGTGTTTGGTTTCAGATTGGGGGAGGATTGCTCTCCCCGCTTTAAGCATAACAAATCGCGCCGGATTTGTAAAGCCAAATTATCGGGGCGGCGCCACTGTCATAGTATGCCGCCCATGCGAATTATCATACCAGCAGGAACGCAAGAAATAAAGCCTTGACTTTGCCTTTTATTTCTGCTATAGTAATACAGGTAACAAAGAAGAAGGCCGCGTCCTCACCCGCAGCGCTTGAGCAAACGGGTCAATCATTCTGCAAAGCCGCAGGGCAGCTTTGCGCTTTTGTGATGGAGGACGACCGTAAAGGGCCGGTCCTTTTTTCTTTTTGTATTTTAATCCGTTTTTGTTTGGAGGTGCTTACCAATCAGCAGCATGGAACATCAGATCAATGAAGAGATCCGCGACAAGGAAGTCCGCCTGATCAGCGACGACGGCGAACAGCTCGGCATCGTGCCTATCCAGCAGGCGCAGGACATCGCAGTGGAAAAAGGCATGGACCTGGTCAAGATCGCCCCGCAGGCAAAGCCGCCGGTGTGCAAGATCATGGACTACGGCAAATTCCGCTTTGAACAGGCCAAGCGGGAAAAGGAAGCGAGAAAAAATCAGCGTGTCGTGGAGATCAAAGAGATTCGCCTGACCCCCAATATCGATGTCGGCGACCTGAATACCAAGGTGAAAAATGCCTGCCGCTTCCTGAAGGACGGCGACAAGGTCAAGGTTTCGGTCCGCTTCCGCGGCCGTGAGGTCACCCATGCGTCGCTCGGTCAGGACCTGCTCCATCGCTTCGCGGAGCTGTGCGCGGAATGCAGCACGGTGGAAAAGCAGCCCAAGCTCGAAGGCCGTCAGATGCTTATGTTCCTGGCGCCCGCAAAAGACAAGTAAACCAAAAAGCGCGTTTTCAGCGCAAATTCAGAGAGGAGCAAACCCTTATGCCTAAGATCAAAACGCACAGCGGTGCAAAGAAAAGATTTTCCGTCACCAAGAACGGTAAATTCAAGCGCGGCCATGTTGGTAAGCGCCATCTGCTCAACGGCCACGGAAAGACCACCAAGCTCAAGCGCCACCTCCGCAAGGAAGGCTTTGCGGATTCCACCAATGTGGCGCAGCTCAAGCGTCTGCTGCCGTATAAGTAAGTAAAATCATATCTTTCATATAGGAGGCAATCACAATGGCAAGAGTTAAGGGCGCGATGATGACGCGCAAAAGAAGAAAGAAGATCCTCAAGCGTGCCAAGGGCTACTGGGGTGCGAAATCCACCCATTACCGCGTAGCCAACCAGGCGGTTATGAAGAGCCTGAAGTACGCGTATATCGGCCGCAAGCACAAGAAGCGCGACTTCCGCCGCCTGTGGATCACCCGTATTTCGGCTGCCGCCAAGTCCTGCGGCATGAATTACAGCCGCTTTATGAACGGCCTCAAGAAAGCCGGCATCGACCTCAACCGTAAGATGCTCGCGGACCTTGCGGTCAACGACAAGGCTGCGTTCGCCGCGCTGGCGGAAAAGGCGAAGGCGGCGCTTTGATCCCCAAAGGGTCGGAAGGCTCTGCGGAAACCGCTTGCTGTTTGTGAAAAAGGCCGTTTTACGGCCTTTTTCTTTTTTTGGCGGCCGCGCGGCTGCGGCGGGGAACGGTGCGGCGTGTCGAAAAAATTGTTACATTTGTGTAACTTTACAGGAATTTTATTTGATTTTTTTGCATAATATGTTATACTGGATAACAGATAAATCAATAAGAGGAGGTGCAAAGGCTGATGAGACATATCCGAATCCCGCAAAAGCCCGACCGGCCGGACATCGATGATTTGATTTTCGGTGATGAGCATGAGACGCAAAGCGAAAAGTAAAACGCTTTATGGATTGGTCCACGCAGGGCGCGCATCGGGATTGAAATGCGGCCGCGTGGTTTTTTTATATTTATTTCCCGGCAATAAAAACAGGGGAGTTCCATTCTGAATATGAAAAACGCGTCTCAAAAGAAGTGATGCCCGAAGCGGTTTTCCGTTTCGGGCATTTTGTTTGTTCAATTTTCCGCCGGAATGGCCGCGCGCAGGCGGTCGAGCGCAGCCTGGAAGCGCGGCTCGTCCCGCAGGGGCGCGTACCGCTCGTCCTCCTCGATAGCACGGAGCGTCAGGCGGTGTGTTTCAATAATATCGTTCCTTGTAGGGACATGCGTCTGCACCGCGGCAAAAAACGGGTTATCACGGTAATCGAGCGTATAGGCAAGGCGCGTGTCGATATACTGCTCGAACAGGTCAAGCGCCTGCGCCTGGTCGCCCTCATCCTGCGCGAGCATGATGCCGAGCAGCAGGCCGTTCGACCGGTCAAGTCCGAACAGAGCATCGACCGCGCGGTAGGCGTCAACCAGACGGTGGGCGGCGGCAAACGCCTTTTGCCGGCGGGCGATGGTGGTCAGGCTCATCAGCGCGGTTGATACCTCGCCCACATGGGTCAGCAGCGCGCGGCGCGCAAGCTGCTCTGCCTCGGTCAGCTTTTCCTGTGCCAGGTAAAGGGACAGGCGCAGCTCATCCGAATCGATGCCCTGCTTTGGCGGCAGGCTGTCGATCAGCGCCTCGGCCTCTTCATAACGGCCCAGCATGGTGAGCATGCTGATGCGCAGGGAGCGGGAAACCTGCTTTTCGCCGGTTTCCTCGGATTGCTGTTCCCCCTGCTCAAACAGGGCGAGGCATCGCTCCGTAATATCGGACGCCGTCTGTTCCGTATCCTCCGCACGGTTGAGGGCTGCGGCGATGTAACGATAATACAGCGCGCCTGCGAGCAGCTTGATCGAGCCGCTGTGCGGGTATTCGCGCAGTACCGCCTCGACCGCCCGCACGCCCGCGTCAAAGCCCTGGTCGTCAAATACCTGATGCAGCCGGCTGGAAATGGCAAGCTGCTCCTCGCGCGCAGGGTCGCGGCGGAAATCGAGAAGTGCGTCCACGGACAGGCCGAGCGCGCGGGCCAGCGGCGGCAGCAGCGTGATATCCGGATAGCTTGCGCAGGTTTCCCACTTGCTGACTGCGGCGGCGGACACGCCTACCATGTCAGCGAGCGTTTCCTGCGTCATCCCTTTTTCGCGGCGTGTTTGCATAATGATTTTTCCAATTTGCAGTTCCATCAAGAAAACCAGCTCTCTAAAATAGGATCAAAGGGCTCTTTGTCATGCCTATCGTATCATATGACGCGCCGCCGCACAATGGAGGCGAAGTTTAACCAACGGTTGGATTATTCAACCGCTGGTTAAGCTGTGGCGCAGGCATGGGCGCCGAAGCGGGAAGGGGGACAGCTGTGTTACAGGCGAAGCCCCTTGACATCCTTGATGCGGGACAAGATAACGTGTGTTTTCACGCTGACCGTACCGTCCAGACGGTCGATTTCGTTCCGGATGAACGTATCAAGCTCGTCCTGCGAGGCGGCGACAGCATGCACATGAAGGCAGCAATTGCCGCTCATGCGGTAGATCTGGGTGACGGTGCCGCACTGATAAAGCCGGTCGATCACGGCGTTCAGTGCGTCGGGAGCCGTTTCGATCTCAAAGTAGCAGGATACAGCGCCGCTGATTTTCTGCGGGTTGATGATGGTCGTGTATTCCTCGATGATCCCCTTTTTCTCCAGCGCGTCGATCCGGCCTTTCACCGCGACGCGCGAAAGGCCGACCAGCTCGCCGATCTCGGAATAGGAATAGCGAGCGTTCTGTGTGAGCAGGGTGAGGATCTTTTGGTCGAGGGCGTCCAGACAGTCCAGATACATGGGGAAGCCTCCTTTTCAGGGTTGGATGATATAAGATAGTATAACACAGGGAAGGAACAAATAGAAATATATGATTGACGAATTGATAAAATATTGCTACTATAGTATTGCATAAAGAAAGATAATAATTACGTTTAGAAAAAAGGTGGACGTATGCGAGGCGATTTGACAGAGGGCGATATCACCAAAAAGCTGTTGCTGTTCGCCCTGCCGCTGATGGCGGGCAACCTGCTACAGCAGATGTATAACGTGGCGGATACGCTGATCGTGGGCCGCTTTCTGGGGGCGGACGCGCTGGCGGCGGTCGGTTCGTCGTATACGCTGATGGTGTTCCTGACCTCTATCCTGCTCGGGCTGTGTATGGGGAGCAGCGCGTTTTTCTCCATCCAGTTTGGGCGGAAGGATATGGAGCGGCTCCGGACCAGCTTCGCTCTGTCGTTCCTGCTGATCGGTGCGGCGGCACTGCTGCTCAACCTCCTCTCGTTTGCCGGGCTGGACTGGATCATCCGCGCCCTGCAGGTGCCGCGGGAGGTTGTCGGACTGATGCGGGAATACCTGTTCTGCATCTTTTTCGGCATTCCGGCGACCTTTCTTTATAATTACTTTGCCAATCTGCTGCGCGCGGTCGGGGATTCGGTCACGCCGCTGCTGTTTTTGGGTATTGCGGCGGTGATGAACATTGCGCTCGATCTGGTGTTCGTGATTGTTTTTCGCTGGGGCGTGGCGGGCGCGGCGGCTGCGACCGTCCTGTCGCAGTATGCGTCCGGCCTGGGGATATTGCTGTATTACCTGCTCCGCTTTCCGGAGCTGCGGGTCGCGCGGCGGCATATCCGCTGGGACGGCGGTATCGTCCGTGAGATCGCGGGCCTGTCGGTGCTGACCTGCGTGCAGCAATCGATTATGAACCTCGGCATCCTGATGGTGCAGGGCTTGGTCAACAGCTTCGGCAAGGTGGTGATGGCGGCGTTTGCCGCCGCGGTCAAGATCGATTCGTTCGCCTATATGCCGGTACAGGATTTCGGCAATGCGTTTTCCACCTTTATCGCCCAGAATTACGGCGCGGGAAAGGCGGAGCGGATCCGGCGCGGGATAAAAAGCGCGGCGCTGTCCGCGTTCGCGTTCTGCGCGGCCATCAGCCTTGCGGTATGCGCGCTGGCCCGTCCGCTCATGGGGCTGTTTGTCGACGCTGGGGACACAGCGATCATCGAGGCCGGCGTGGGCTACCTGCGGATTGAGGGGGCGTTCTATTTTGGTATCGGCCTGTTGTTCCTGCTGTATGGCTTTTATAGGGCGGTCAAGATGCCCGGGATGTCAGTGGTGCTGACGGTATTCTCGCTGGGTACGCGTGTGGCATTGGCTTACGCGTTGTCGGCTGTCCCTGCGCTGGGCGTGACCGGCATCTGGATGTCGGTGCCAATCGGCTGGGCGCTGGCCGATGCGGTGGGCGTGCTGTATTACTACAGAAACCGGACGAGCATCCTTGCCGGGGGATAGGGCGGGATGAAACACGGGAGGGCGGCATTATGCCGCCCTCCCGTGTTATTTATCGTCCGAAATAGCTGAAATGCATGTAGTCGCGCTTGCTCGACCAGGCGTTCCCACCCCATGAAAAGCCGTATTTCGTAAAAGCGTTGTATACATCCCCGCCCTCTGGGATGGAGTAGGGGTCCTCGTAGGGCGACCAGTGCGTGCCGGTGGTCGGGGTGAGCGAGCCGTCCGCGTTGATAGTAGCCTCCATGTTTTCCTCCCAGTTGATATCGATCGCGGTACCCTGCGAATGCTCGCCCGTGCGCCAGGAATAGCAGCCGACATTTTTGATCGGGAACTGCTCGTCGCCGTTATAAATTTCCTCAAAGATTGCCTCGTAAATCGGGGCGAGCGACTGATTGACCTCGATATACGCGGTGCTGGAGGTCTTGCTCCCGTCGGCCTGGAGCCGCCAGACCGGAACCGAGATCTCCACCATGTGCGCCTCGGCCTCCTCGGCGGTCTGATACTTTTCACCGCCCACACCGTAGACGAGCATCATTTTGTCCGTTTCCGTGGAGGGGAACATAAGGTCAGGATCGAGCCAGTAGTCAGGGACCGAAACAGCGCCCTCCTCGTCGGAAGGCTCCGCTTCAGGCTCCTGGTCCTCAAAGGCCTGGCAAAAGCGCTCCGCCATGATAAGGGCCTGCTCGCGTGTCGCCGTGCCGTTAGGCGCTAACAGCGTAGCCTCGTCCGCGGCGGAAATGCCGTTTACGATCGTATAATCGACCATGGTAATCATGGCGTTGACCGCATAATCGCTGATTTGCGGAACGTCGGGATAATCCTCCACGCAGGCATCGCCCGCGATGGCGGGGGCGTCGATGCCGGCGGCGTCCAGGATATTATACAGCATCACACAGAGGTCCTGCCGCTTGATGCTGGCGTCCGGATCGAAAATGCCGTCGCCGCGGCCGCTTACCAGGCCGAGCTCATATGCCGCGACCACATTGGGGTCGTCACAGTCGCGGAACGGCTTTTTGGCTGAAGCGAACACCGCCTTGCCGCTCACCGCCTTATAAGCGTTTACGGCAATGCCGCAGAATTCCGCGCGGGTGATCTCGGCCTTTGCGTTGAGCGCTTCGAGCGCGCTGGGCATCAGGCCGGCAGCCTGCGCGGCTGCGACGCCCTCCTCCGCCCAGGAGGAAATATTGGAAAGCGCGCCGGCCTGCTGGACGAACAACGCCGCTGTCAACGCCAACGCACCCGCCCGGCGGGCAAAGGGATGGGACATAGGGAAAGACCTCCTTGTGTCTCAATAAAGAGAATTAGGATATTTTATGGAATAGTTAAGCGCAAAAACCTGGGAAAAACCGTTGAAAAAGGAATTTATTCACAATACACACAGGCTTTTCCACAACCCGCCGCGCGGAAGTGGGTCAATCGGCGGCCGCACGGTCGAGCGTGCGGTACTGTAGGGCCTCGGCAAGATGCTCGGACTGGATGGACGCGCTGCCGGCCAGATCAGCGACCGTTCTCGCCACGCGCAGCACACGGTCGTGCGCGCGGGCGGTGAGGCCGAGCCGCTCAAACGCCGCCGCGAATATGCGGGAAGCGTCGTCGGACAGGGCACAGTACAGCGCCAATTGCGCGGGCGGTATTCTGGCGTTGCAGATACCGTCGCCCTGCCGCTGGTACTGGACCACGCGGGCGGCGCACACGCGGTCGCGGATCGCCGCCGAAGGCTCCTCGGCAGCCCGTCCGCGGGCAGCCAGCGCCGCATATTCGACAGGCTGTACCGCGATCTGCAGGTCGATGCGGTCGAGCAGAGGGCCGGACAGCCGCCGCAGGTACTGCTGCACGGAAGCGGGCGAGCAAGTGCAGCGGCCGCTTCCATACCAGCCGCATTTGCAGGGGTTCATAGCTGCGATTAATTGAAAATGCGCCGGATAAGTGACCTGCCCGGCAACGCGGGAGATCGTGATTTTTCCGTCTTCGAGCGGCTGGCGCAGGGTTTCGAGCACATCGCGGTGAAACTCGGGCAGCTCGTCCAGAAATAATACCCCATGGTGGGCCAGCGTGACTTCGCCGGGGACAGGGAGCCGCCCGCCGGCACCCGCGCCGCCCGCGACTGCGTTTGCGGAGGAGTTATGGTGCGGCGCGCGGAACGGCCGCTCCGCGCGGCCAACCGCTTCCTGGCCGCGGCCGACCGCCGACCAGACGCGGATGACCTCCAGCCGCTCCGCATCGGACAGAGGCGGCAGGATGGTGGGGAAGCATTTTGCCATCATGCTCTTGCCCGACCCGGGCGGGCCGGAGAGAATAATATTGTGTCCGCCCGCAGCGGCGATCTCGAGCGCGCGCTTGACCGCGTGCTGCCCCATGACGTGCGAGAAATCGAGGGGCGCGCTGCACGGCGGCGGCGCGGCAGGCGGGAGACAGGGAGAAAGCGGGCGGCGCCCGTTCAGGTGGGCGAGCAGGTCGTCCAGGCCGGCCGCCGGCAGCACGGTGACGCCGGCGGCATAGGCGGCCTCGGCCGCGTTCTGCTGTGGGACAAATACCGTTCGGAAGCCGGCGTCCCGCACGGCGAGCGCCATAGAAAGTGCGCCGCACACCGGACGCAGCTCGCCGGTCAGGGACAACTCGCCGAGAAAGACGGCGTCCTGCGGCAGGGGATCGATCTCGCCCGCGGCCGCAAGGATGGAAAGCAGAATCGGAAGGTCATAGGCGGCGCCGGCCTTTTTGGTATCCGCGGGAGCGAGGTTGACCGTCAGGCGGGAAACCGGCCAGTCGAAGCCGCGGGATTTGACTGCGGCGCGCACACGCTCCCCAGCTTCGCTGACCGCGCCGGTCGGCAGGCCAACGATATCCAAACGGGGCAGGCCGCTGGACAGAAAGCATTCGGCCGTGACGATATATCCATCGATGCCACGCAGGCCGGCTGAGAAGACACGCGATACCATGTTAAGCCCCTCCGAAACGCCAATTCTTACCGCTAATACTATACTACAAAATGTCAAATTCCGCAATGCAAAACGTCAAATGCAAACTAAATGTAATATTTATGGTACAAAAAGAGCAATTTGTTTCACGATATGAAATCGGTTCCGAAAAAGCGGAAATCGTTATGAATTTGTCATATTGGGTGTTTACAATTGGAGGGAGGAGTGCTAAAATAAATACGGTTGGTGAAGATCGCTTTTTCGGCGCAAAACTGGTGCGGAAAGGTCCTTTTTCACCCCTTCAGCATGTTATAACTGAATAGGAGGATATAAACATGGCAAGAAAGATGAAGTCCATGGACGGTAACACTGCGGCCGCGCACGTGTCGTATGCGTTTACCGAGGTCGCGGGTATCTATCCGATTACCCCGTCCAGCCCCATGGCAGACAGCGTTGACCAGTGGGCAGCCGCAGGTCAGAAGAACATTTTCGGTACAACCGTCAAGGTGATCGAAATGCAGTCCGAGGCGGGTGCTGCGGGTACGGTACACGGCTCCCTTGCGGCCGGTGCGCTGACCACCACCTACACCGCGTCTCAGGGCCTGTTGCTGATGATCCCGAATATGTACAAGATCGCGGGCGAACTGCTTCCCTGTGTCTTCCATGTTTCGGCGCGTACGGTTGCGTCCCATGCGCTGAACATCTTTGGCGACCATTCCGACGTTATGGCCTGCCGCCAGACCGGTTTCGCCATGCTGGCTGAAACCAACCCGCAGGAAGTGATGGATCTGGGCGCGGTCGCGCACCTGGCGACCATCAAGTCCCGCGTTCCGTTCATCAACTTCTTTGACGGCTTCCGCACCTCCCACGAGATCCAGAAGATCGAGGTTTGGGACTACGAGGACCTGAAGGAAATGTGCGACATGGACGCTGTCGAGGCGTTCCGCAAGCGCGCCCTCAATCCGGAGCATGCGATGATGCGCGGCTCGCACGAGAACGGCGACGTATTCTTCCAGCACCGCGAGGCCTGCAACAAGTTCTACGACGCTGTTCCGGAGATCGTAGAGGAGTACATGGGCAAGGTCAACGCCAAACTCGGTACTGACTATCAGCTGTTCAACTACTACGGCGCTGCCGACGCTGACCGCGTGATTATCGCGATGGGTTCGATCTGCGACGTGGCGGAGGAAGTGATCGATTACCTGAACGCGCACGGCGAAAAGGTCGGTCTTGTCAAGGTCCGTCTGTACCGCCCGTGGCGCGCGGACAAGCTGCTGGCCGCGATTCCGTCTACCGCTAAGAAGCTCGCGGTCCTCGACCGCACCAAGGAGCCCGGCGCGCAGGGCGAGCCGCTCTACCTCGATGTCGTCACCGCGCTGGCGAACGCCGGCATCACCGATAAGGTCGTTATCGGCGGCCGATACGGTCTCGGCTCCAAGGACACGCCTCCGGCGTCCGTCTTTGCCGTATACGAGGAACTGACCAAGGCCGAGCCCAAGCCCCAGTTCACCATTGGCATCACCGACGACGTTACCTACCTGTCCCTCGAGGAGAAGCCGGCGCCGAACACCGCGGCGGAAGGCACCATCGAGTGCAAGTTCTGGGGTCTCGGCGGCGACGGTACGGTCGGCGCAAACAAGAACTCTATCAAGATCATCGGCGACCATACCGACAAGTATGTTCAGGCGTACTTCCAGTACGACTCCAAGAAGACCGGCGGCGTGACCATTTCGCACCTGCGCTTTGGCGACAAGCCGATCAAGTCTCCTTACTATATCAACAAGGCGGACTTCGTTGCCTGCCATAATCCTTCCTATATCGTTAAGGGCTTCCCGATGGTCCGCGACGTCAAGCCGGGCGGTATCTTCATGATCAACTGCCAGTGGACCGACGAAGAGCTTGACCACCACATGCCGGCTGCTGCCAAGCGCTATATTGCTTCCAACAACATCCAGCTTTACACGATCAACGCGATCGACAAGGCGATCGAGATCGGCATGGGCAAGCGCACCAACACCATCCTGCAGTCCGCGTTCTTCACGCTGGCCAAGGTTATGCCGCAGGAAGAAGCGAT
This sequence comes from Intestinibacillus sp. NTUH-41-i26, assembly GCF_032769475.1. GTDB lineage: Bacteria > Bacillota > Clostridia > Oscillospirales > Butyricicoccaceae > Agathobaculum > Agathobaculum ammoniilyticum. The sequence goes on along the minus strand of NZ_CP136477.1, from coordinate 2,043,379 downwards.
TGGCTACATGAAGGATGCCGCTACCAAGTCCTACCTGAAGAAAGGCCAGGATATCGTCGATATGAACCACAAGGCGATCGACGTTGGCGCGACCGCGTTCCACAAGGTCGAGATTCCGGCGTCTTGGGCGAATGCCGCGGACGAAGCGGACAACCGCGACCTGCAGGGCCGTCCGGAAGTCGTCAAGATGGTCAAGGACGTTATGGAGCCCATCGGCCGCATGGACGGCGACTCTCTGCCGGTATCCGCTTTCGCCGGCGAGCATGTTGACGGTTCGTTCGAGCACGGCGCTGCCGCTTACGAGAAGCGCGGCGTAGCCGTTACCGTTCCGACCTGGAACGCCGAGACCTGCGTACAGTGCAACCAGTGCGCTTATGTCTGCCCGCACGCCACCATCCGTCCGTTCGCGCTGACCGAGGAAGAGGCTGCCGCCGCTCCGGCTTCTGCCAAGATCGTGGACATCAAGGCTGGCAAGGGCAAGGGCGTGTACAAGTACACGATGGCTGTTTCCCCGCTCGACTGCATGGGCTGCGGCGTGTGCGTAGGCGTATGCCCGACCAAGTCGCTCACCATGGTTCCGCAGGAGCAGGAAGCTGCCCAGCAGGATGCGTTCGATTACTGCGTAGCCAAGGTTGCCGAGAAGGCCGACATGATCTCGACTGCTTCCGTCAAGGACAGTCAGTTCAAGAAGCCGCTGCTTGAGTTCTCCGGCTCGTGCGCAGGCTGCGCCGAAACCTCTTACGCCCGCCTGATCACCCAGGTCTGCGGCGACCGTATGTATATCTCCAACGCTACTGGATGCTCGTCCATCTGGGGTGGTCCTGCTGCTACCAGCCCGTACACCGTTGACGCGAATGGCCACGGTCCGGCTTGGGCGAACAGCCTGTTCGAGGACAACGCGGAGCACGGCCTCGGCATGTACTATGGCCAGCTCGCCATCCGTGAACGCCTGATCTCCAAGCTCGAAGAGATGGCTGCGGCGGATGCGACTCCGGCCGAAACCAAGGACGCGATCGCCAAGTTCCTGGAAACCAAGGACAACGGCGCTGCTAACGCGGAGCCGGCCAAGGCTCTGGCCGCTGTGCTTGAGCAGGGCGCGGCTGCCGGCTGCGACGCCTGCAAGGAAATCGTTGCGCATAAGGAATACTTGGCCAAGAAGTCCGTCTGGATCTTCGGCGGCGACGGCTGGGCTTATGATATCGGCTTCGGCGGCTTGGATCATGTCCTCGCTTCCGGCCAGGATGTAAACGTCATGGTATTCGATACCGAGGTTTACTCCAACACCGGCGGTCAGGCCTCCAAGGCGACCAACATCGGCGCGGTTGCGCAGTTCGCGGCGTCCGGCAAGACCACCAAGAAGAAGAGCCTCGCCGAGATCGCGATGAGCTACGGCTATGTATACGTTGCCCAGATCGCTATGGGCGCGAACATGAACCAGACTCTCAAGGCGATTGCGGAAGCGGAAGCCTATCCGGGACCGTCCCTCATCATCGGCTATGCCCCGTGCGAGATGCACTCCATCAAGGGCGGTATGACCAACTGCCAGGCCGAGATGAAGAAGGCTGTCGACTGCGGCTACTGGAACCTGTTCCGCTTCAACCCGCAGCTCGCGGAAGAAGGCAAGAACCCGTTCATCCTGGAGTCCAAGGAGCCCAAGACCGAGGACTACCGCAAGTTCATGATGAACGAAGCTCGCTACTCTGCGCTGACCCGTTCGTTCCCGGATCGCGCCGAGAAGCTGTTCTCCGAATCCGAGGTCGAGTCCACCAAGCGCTATGCACACCTCAAGCGCCTGCAGGACCTGTACGCTCCAGAAGCGTAAGCTACAAAAGAATGACAAAGCCCCTGCGGATATTTATCCGCAGGGGCTTTTGTGTTACAATGGGAAAAAGGGAGGCCGGTATGAAGCAGGGGATCTTCAGGCGCTTGTGCGGCCTACTGCTGGCGGCTGTGGCGGTGTATGGACTGACATTTGGCGCGCTGGCGTTACGAGGCCTGCGCTATGTGGCGCCGGACACGGAAAGCTGGCGGATGCTGCCGTATATCGTACCCGCCGCGCGGTATGAGGAGGAAACGAGCGTTCGGTACCGGCAGGGCGTGTAAACGGAGGCGTCCCTTGCTATCCGGTGCTATGACGCGCAGGGGCGCACGATCACCGAAAGCGTTTATGCGGAGGATGGGGCGGAAACCTATCGTGCCGAGATCGTTTATCACGAGATTACCAGACAGCGTACCGAATAAAAAGGAGGATGGAACGATGAAAAGATGGATAGCGGCCGTGCTGACGGCCTGCATGCTGGCGGTTCCGGCGGGGGCCGCGGACCAGCCGAGCGACTGGGCGCTGGAAGCGGTGCAGACCGCGCGCGAGGCGGGGCTGGTGCCGGAAAAGCTGGACAGCGCCTATGACAGGGCGGCGACAAGGGCAGAGTTTTGCGCGCTGGCGGCGGCGGTTTACCGTTCGTGGGAAACTGAAGGGTTGCTGGGTAAAGTGGAAAAGGATACCGTATTGTTCACGGACTGTAAGGAGGGGGATGTGCTGCTATGCGCGTCGGTCGGCATCGTCAATGGAGTGGGAGGCGGAAGGTTCGAGCCGGGCCGATCACTCCAGAGACAGGAGGCGGCCAGTATGCTACACCGGCTGGGCGCGCTGCGGGCGGATTACGACGGCAGCGTGCAGGGCCGTCTGCCGCATGTGTTCGCGGATGGCGCGGATATCGCCTCGTGGGCGCGCAATGATATCAACTGGGTCTACCGCCACGGCATCATGACGGGGACGGGAGGCAATGCGTTTGAGCCGGCGGGAGAGTATACCCGCGAGCAGTCGATCGCAACCATGCTGCGCCTATATGCCGCGCAGTATGCGGCCGAGATCCCAAAAGAGCAAGGGGAAGCATACCGTGTCGTAGTGGACTATTCCGGCGCGGGGGTGGGCCGCGTACATATCGAGGATGCAGCCGGTAACCGTCTGCTGACCGATTTTGCGGGTACGGACGGCTATTTTTATGATGCCAGACTGTTGGGTGAATGGGCAAGCCTGCACTGGCAGCCGGATGTGGAAAGCGGATTTGCGTGCGCGTTATGCAACCTGAGAACCGGCGACACATTGGCGGATTATTATGCTGACGGCGTGGACGAGCAGTCGGGTTCGGCATGGGCGTACTCGATGGAAAAAGGCGCGGCGGACAGCCGTATCCTGTATGCGGACGGCACATACAGCACGCAAACCTACCAGTCGGTCACGGGCTGGGCAAACGGCAGGGCGATCGTCCGCGAGGGGGATGCCGTCCGCGCGATCGACCGCGGCGGGAATACCCTCTGGCGCATGAATATTTCGCTCGATCAGGTGCAGGTGTACGGCGGGATCGGCGACCGCCTTGTGATAGAACGCGACGGGGCATACTGCCTGATTACCGATGGCAAGATGGGAACGGTGAGCGAAACGCCGATGCTCCTGAACCGATGGAGCGATACTTATATCGCACAGGACAGCGGGTACTATACGCTGTATGACTTTTCCGGCCGCCGTTTAAGCGAAACCTATGCCAACGCGATGATCGAGACGGGGCAGGACATTTATGCCTGCTGGCTGTCGGACACTGAGTATGCCTATATCCGCTGCACGGAGTACGGAAATCCCCAAACTCTGTTTACGGTTTCCGTCAGCCAGCGGCCGGGGCCTCTGGCGACCGATGGCGCGGGGGTGTATGCCCTGCGGACCGGCGCGCAGACCGTTGCCTGCTTCGACCGTTTTGGGGATACGCTCGGCGCGATCGAAGTGCCGTTCGCAGTCGGGGAAGTGGATTTTGCAGACGGATGCGTCCGTATCAGGGGGGAGGCGCTTGGAACCGCTCAGCAGACCATACTCTTCTTTCCGACCGGAGAGCCGGCCGAATAAACCAAAACGCAAAACAGGGGCAGCAAGAGCTGCTCCTGTTTTGCGTTTTACCGTACGCCCGTCAGGTCCTTGATACATTCGCCCGCGAGGATCATGCCCGCTACCGGCGGCACAAAGGAAACGCTGCCGGGTACGGCGCGCCCCGCAGTGCCTTTCTGCTCGTCCGAGGGCAAGGGCGTGCGTGGTTCCTCCCTGGAGTAGACGACCTTCAGGCGCTTGATGCGGCGTTTTTTGCATTCCAGCCGGATGACCCGCGCGAGCGGGCAGACCGAGGTTTTGTAAATATCCGTAACTTCAAACCGCGTGGGATCGAGCTTGTTGCCTGTTCCCATGGAGCAAATCAGCGGCACGTCCAGCCGGTCGCATTCGGCGATCAGATGCAGCTTGGCGGTCACGGTGTCGATCGCGTCGATCACATAGTCGAAGCGGCTGAGGTCGAGCGCGCTGTCCGGCGTATAGAACATGCAGAGCGCATGGACGGTGCAGCGCGGGTTGATATCCGCGATGCGCGCGCGCATCGCGTCCACCTTCGGCTGACCGGACGTGGACGCAAGCGCGATAAGCTGGCGGTTGCGGTTGGTGAGCGCAACCGTATCGTTATCGATCAACGTCAGCTCGCCTACGCCGGCGCGCGCGAGCGCTTCGCACGCGAACGAGCCGACACCGCCCACGCCGAACACGGCGACATGGGACGCAGCGAGCGTCTGGATGGCCTGTGAGCCGAGCAGCAGCTCGGCGCGGGAAAATTCATGTAGCATAAAGAAACCTCGTAAACAGTCACGCAGCGGCACAGAACGCGCCGGTGAAAATGAAACGCACCGAGGCCCTCTGGGCGGCCTCGGTGCGGGACGGACAGATCAGCTGCGAGGTTCCGAGGCGGTCAGCTCCGCCTGGACGACCAGCCGCTGTTTGAGAGAGCCGGACGGCGTACCGGTAAACAGGGTGAGCACGGCCTCGCGTCCCTCGACAGGCTCGGTCACCCAGACCTCAGTAGGCTCGACCGTTACCGCCTGGAATACCGTATAGGTATATTGCGTGTCTTGGTCGGCGAGCAGGATGGTATCCCCTTCGCCGAGTAATTCCAAATGACGCATCAAATCGTCGGAGCGGTCGCCCGCGATCACGCAGTTGCCGGACGCACCGGGCAGCGCGCTTCCCGCGAGATGCCCTGCGCCAAGCGCGAGGTCTTTCAGATCGGTGCCTTCGACCACGTTGTCGGCGGTGCCGAGCTTGGGCAGCTTGATCACGCCAACCTGTAGCGCCTCTTCCGGAGCGGTCGCCGTGCCGTAGGCGTCGCAGTCGGTCAGGTAAACCAGATCCTCCTCGGCGGGGAGGCTTTGCTCAATCCATTGCTCGGAGACCGGCGCAGGATCCGCCGCGATCGTCTCCTTGCCGACCAGCGTACCCCAGGGATAGTTGATGCCCTCGGTCAGCAGGCCGAAAGCCGCGATCGCGATACCCGAGATTAACAGGCCGCGTTCGATGGTTGTCTTTGTTTTACGTTCCATGCAAATCACCTAATATGAGAGTATACTGAACGGCGGCGTGTTGTCAACCGCCATGCAGAAAACTGAAAAAACCTGTCCGCGGGACAGGTTTTTGGGTGGAGCGGCTGACGAGGCTCGAACTCGCTACCTCCACCTTGGCAAGGTGGCGCTCTACCAGATGAGCTACAGCCGCATATAAAATGGTGCCTCCGGGCGGAATCGAACCACCGACACGGGGATTTTCAGTCCCCTGCTCTACCGACTGAGCTACAGAGGCGTTTCGCAACGTGCTTGTTAAGTATAGTCGATTTTTGCGGAAAAGTCAACCATAAATTTTCCTTTTCTGCGGGAAGCTTGCGCACATGTTCGGGTTCATGGTATGATAAAAAGCAATGGAAGGGGAGAGTGCCATGCGCATTTGGACCGGCCGCGCGGGCAGCGGCAAAACAACGGCAATCCTGCGGGAGATCGCCGCCCGCTGTGAAAGCGGCGAGGGGCGGCAGATCTTACTTGTGCCGGAGCTGAATTCACACCGTATGGAGCGGTCGCTCGCCGCGGCGACGGACAATCGGGGCGCGCGCACCGCCGAGGTGCTGACGTTCTCCCGCCTGGCTGATCGGGTGTTTTCCGAGGTCGGCGGGCTGGCGCAGCAGATGCTGACACCGGCCGGACAGCTCCTCACCCTACAGGAGGCCGCGCGCCGTGTTCAGGGCGGGCTGTCCGTATGGGGCGGTCTGGCGGACAAGCCCGAGCTGCTCGGCGAGGCGCTGGGGGTGGTGGACGAGTGCAAGACCTGTGCGGTCGCGCCGGAGGCGCTGTTCGCCGCTGCGGAGACGTGCAGGGACACGGCGCTCGCAGCGAAGCTGTCCGATCTGGCGCAGTTATTGACCGCGTATGAGCGTCTGTGCGACGAATCCCTGCCCGACCCACGCGACCGGCTGACCCATCTGCGCGACCGGCTCGCAGAAAGTCATGTGCTGGACGGCGCGGCGGTGTATCTGGACGGCTTTCTGGGCTTTACGCCGCAGGAGCTGGCCGTGGTCGACGCCGTGCTGGCGGCGGGCGTGCCGCTGGCGGCGGCGGTCGCCTGCGATATGGCGTATCCGGAAATATTCGTCACGGGCTGCAAAACGGTCAAGACTCTGGAGCGCATGGCAAAGCGGCATAACCGGAAAGCGGAGCGCATCGAGCTTGGCGCAAGCAGGGTTGCGCGGCCGGCGGGCCTGGCGGCGGTGGAGGCACAAGGTCTGTTGCCCGTGCGTGTTCCGCAGGAGTCGTGCGAAGGGGTGCGCCTGTACGCTGCCGCGTCGCCGTTTGACGAGTGCGAGCACGCGGCGGCCTATATCCGGCGCAAGGTGCGCGATGAGGGCGCGCGCTACCGCGATTTCGTGGTGGCCGCGCGTGACATCGAGCCGTACAGTGCGTTTCTCGCCATGGCGATGGCGCGATATGACGTGCCGGTGTTCCTTGCGGAAAAGCCCGACCTGCTCTCACGCCCGCCGATGGCGCTGGTCACGGGCGCGCTGAACGCGGCGCAGTCCTATTTCAAATACGAGGACCTGTTCGGCTGTCTCAAAACCGGCTTGATGCATCTAACGCGTGAGGAGTCGGACAAGCTGGAGAATTACGCGCTGACCTGGAATATCCGCGGCGGCGCATGGGAACGGGAGTGGGCCGAACATCCGGACGGGTACGGTCAGCCGTTCGACGATCGCGCGCGGGCGCAGCTTGCGGAGTTGAACGCGCTGCGCGCGCGTTTGATCGGCCCGTTTTCCACGCTGCGCGAAAGGCTGAAAGGGGAGCAGCCGGCATCCGGCTGTGTGCGCGCGCTGTACGACTTCCTGCTCGCGGTGGACGCGCCGCGGTGCATGGCCGACCGCGCGGCCGCGCACGAGGTGGCCGGACGCCTACAGCTGGCGGATGAGTACCGCCAGCTGTGGGAGATTCTGGTGTCCGCCATGGAGCAGTTCGCATGGGTATGCGGGGATACGCCGCTGACGGCGGAGCGGTTTGCGAAGCTGTTCCGTCTGGTGCTGGGCGAATACGACGTGGGTACGATACCCGTTTCACTCGACCGTGTGACCTGCGGCAATATCGAACGCGCATGCGGGGAAAACGCGAAATACGTGATCCTGCTCGGGGTAAACGACGGGCTGATCCCCAAGGCGCCCTCCTCCGCCTCGCTGCTCAGCGATATGGAGCGGGACAAGCTGGACGCGCTGGGGGTGGAACTGAAAGCCTACGGCGTGGAGCGTCTGCTCATGGAGCAGGAGACCCTGTACCGCGCGCTTGCCTGCCCCACTGAGGAACTGCTGCTCACCTGGCATATGAGCGACGCCGTGGGTGGGGAGACGCGCCCGTCGTATTTTGTGGGCGTGGTGCGGGGGCTGCTGCCCGACGTGCTGTTTTCCACGCACCAGACGGAAACAGCGCAGGACCGCCTGCAGGCGGAGCGTCCGGCGGTCGAAATGGCCTGCGCATACCTGTCCGGCGACCGCACGGCGGCGGTGCGCGCGGCCTACGGTTTTTACCGCGACGACGAGCGGGTACACCATGCCGCGCAGCAGCGGCGCGGACGGGGGCCGCTGACCAGCCCGCATACGATAGAGGGGCTATATGGAAAAAGCCTCAACCTGACCGCCTCGCGCGTGGACACATTTTACTCCTGCCGGTTCGCGTTTTTCATGCAGTACGGCCTGAAAGCCAGGCCGCGCCGTGTGGCGCGGTTTGACGCGCTCGAAACCGGCACGTTTATCCACTATGTGCTGGAGCATGCGCTGACTGCATTGGGGAAAGGCGCGGGCGGCGCGGCGGCTGCGGAGGAAGCGGCGGTCCGGCGTGCCTGCCGCACGGCGGTCCGGCAGTATGTGCAGGAGGAACTGGGCGGCATGGAGAACAAGACCGCGCGCTTTCGCTATCTGTTCGGGCGGCTGACGCGCACGGTTGAGCAGATCTTGGACAATGTGATTGACGAGCTGCGCGTTTCCGACTTCGCGCCGATCGATTATGAGGTGGATTTTTCGCGCGGCGGCGACCTGCCGCCCGTCCTGTGCGCGGAGGGGGAGGTTTCAGTGTCCCTCTCGGGCAAGGTGGATCGCGTGGACGGGTATATCAAAAACGGGCGGCTGTACTTGCGCGTGATGGACTACAAAAGCGGTAAAAAGTCGTTTTCCCTGTCGGATATCTGGTATGGGCTGAACATGCAGCTCGTTATCTACCTGTATGCACTTCAGCAGGAGGGCTTGGAGCGCTACCGTAAGCGTCTGACCCAAACGTTCAACGAAATCGTACCCGCGGGCGTTTTGTACGTCCCCGTGCGGGACGAGCTGCCCGACGCGGCGCGCGATATCGACGAGGACGCGCTCCGTGCTCTGCGCGACAAGGCGCTGCGCCGCAGCGGCCTGTTGAGCGACGACATGGAGCTGCTCGAGGCGATGGAGCACGGGCTGGAAGGAGACGGACGGTTTATTCCGGTCACGATCAAGGTGAAAAAGGGGGAGGACGCGCCCTCGCTCGCGGCGAAATCCGCGGTGGCCGACCTGGTGCGGTTTGGAAAGCTGGCCAGGTATGCGCATGATAAGCTGCTCGAAATGGGGCGCGAGCTGCGCGCGGGCAGTGTGGCCGCAAACCCGTGCAAAAAGGATAAAGCATCGAGCTTTTGCGACTGGTGTGACTTCCGCGCCGCCTGCCGCTTCGATGAAACGGCGGGCGACAAGGCGCGGTGGCTCCGGCACCTGTCGGACGAGGAGTTCTGGCAGCAGGTAGGGGGTGAATGACATGCCGCAATGGACCAAAGAGCAGGAAACCGCCATCCATGACAGGGGCGGCGCGCTGCTGGTGTCGGCGGCGGCAGGCTCGGGCAAGACCGCGGTGCTGGTCGAGCGCGTGCTCGCACGTCTGACCGACCCGACCGATCCGGTGGATATCGACCGTCTGCTGCTCGTGACCTTTACCAACGCGGCGGCAGCGGAGATGCGCGAGCGCATCTCCGCTGCGCTGGGCGAGGCGGCAGCGAAAGCGCCGCACGATACGCGCCTGCGCCGTCAGATGTTTCTGGTACACCGCGCGAAGATCACGACCGTACACGCGCTGTGCCTGTCGCTCGCGCGCGAGCAGGCGGCGGCGCTCGGCATCGCGCCGGATTTCCGGCTGATGGATGAGAACGAGGGCAAGATCTTGCGCGCCGAGGTGCTTGAGGAGGTGCTCGACGCAGCATATGAGCGCGGGGATGAGGGCTTTTTCGCGCTCTGCGACCTGCTCGCCGCAGGGCGGGACGACAAGAAGCTGGGCGAGGTCATCCTTGGCACTTACGAAAAAATACAGGCGCATCCCGACCCGCGCGCTTTCATGGAGGAGGTGCGGCAGGGGCTGTACGCGCGCGGGATGGATACGCCGCACGGGCGCGTCCTGCTTGCGCAGGCGCGCGCGGCGGCGGAGCACGGCGCGGCGTTTCTGCGCATGACGGCGGCTGCGGTGACCGGCGTCGACGGCCTGGCCGATGCTTACCTGCCCGCGCTGACGAGCGATCTGAATCGCGCCGAGCGCCTGCTGGAAGCCCTGCGCGGCGGGGAGTGGGATGCCTGTGTGGAGGCCGCGCGGTCGATCACGTTCGACCGGCTGGGAGCCGCGCGTAAATTTGAGGACAAGGCGTTCCTTGAGGAAGTCAAGGCGATGCGCGAGGAGTGGAAGGACGCCGCTAAAGCCATCCGCGGCAAATGGCTGACCGTTACGGCGGCCGAGGCCGAATACGACCGCGCCCTGACCGCGCGCGCGCTGTTTTCGCTGATCGACATGGTAAATGCGTTTGACGACGCCTTTTCCGCGGCCAAGCGCACGCGGAACGCGGCGGATTTCAACGATTTGGAGCATTTTGCGGTGCGCCTGCTGTACGAGGGGAGACGGCCCTCCGCACTGGCCGCAGCGCTGTCCGAAGGTTACGCGGAGATCGCGGTGGATGAATACCAGGACACCAATGCCGTGCAGGACGCGATCTTCCGCGCGCTGTCCCGCGATGGGACCAACCTGTTTATGGTGGGCGACGTCAAGCAGAGCATCTACGGATTCCGGCTGGCCGACCCCTCCATCTTCCTGTCCAAATACCGGACCTTTGCCGAGGCGGGGGAAGCGGATGCGGGACAGCCGCGCCGCGTAGTGCTGGGGCGGAACTTCCGCTCGCGCGCGGCGGTGCTGGATGCGTGCAACTATCTGTTTGCCGCCGTGATGGGCGAAACGGTGGGCGGCTTGGCGTATACCGATCGGGAAGCGTTGCATCTGGGCGCGGACTATTATCCGGACGCGGACGACCCGCGCTATCGGACCGAGGTGTTGCTGGTGGACGCGGCGGGGCTTGGCGAGGACGACGACGCGCCCGACAAGACTGCGCTCGAGGCCCAGCTCGCCGCGCAGCGCATCCGCGCGCTGCTGGACGAGGGCTTTCCCGTGCTGGATAAGGAAACGGGCGCCCTACGTCCGGTTACGCCGGGGGATATCGTGATCCTGCTGCGCGCCACCAAAACCAAGGCGCGCACGTTCATCGCCGCGCTTGAGCAGACGGGCGTTTCCGCGAGCGCGGAGGAGCGCGGCGGCCTGTTGGAAACCGCCGAGGTGGGCGCGGTGGTTTCGCTCCTGAACGTGATCGACAACCCGAGGCAGGACGTGGACCTGATCGGCGTGCTGCGTTCGCCGCTGTTCGGCTTCACCGAGCAGGAGCTGGCGGATATCCGGCTGACAGACCGCAAGGCAAGCTATTACGACGCGCTTATACAGTCGCGCGGCGCTTTCCCGAAGGTCGAGGTGTTCCTGCAGCGGCTGGACTTCCTGCGCGGCTTCGCGTGCGACCAGCCGGTGTACCGTCTGCTGTGGGAGATCTATGACCAGACGGGAGCGCTCGGCCTGTACGGCGCGCTGCCCAACGGCGCGCAGCGGCAGGCCAACCTGCTCGCTTTCTTCGAGCGGGCGCGGGCGTTCGAGGGGCAGGGCTTCCGCGGTTTGTTCGCGTTCGTGCGCCTGCTGCGCGGCATGCAGGAAACGGGCGAGGACTTCCAGACGGTTGGCGCAGAGGCGTCGGGCGGCGCGGTGCGCATCATGAGCATCCACAAATCCAAGGGGCTGGAATTTCCGGTCGTGCTGCTGGCGGACTGCGCGAAGCAATTTAACGAAGCGGACCTGCGCGAGCCGGTGCTGGTGCATCAGTCACTGGGGATTGGCGGCAAGTGCCGCGACCGGAGCCGCGGCGTACAGTACGACACAGCCGAGCGCACAGCGGTCGCGGTGCTGCAGCGTCGCGAGATGGTAAGCGAGGAGCTGCGCGTATTGTATGTTGCGCTTACGCGCGCGAAAGAGAAGCTCATCCTCACCTGCGCAAGCGGGACGCTGCAGCGGTCGCTGGAAAAATGGGCGCGGCTGGCCGCGTTGGACGAGCTGCCGCAGTATGCGATGGGCGCGGTGCGCGCGCCGCTGGCCTGGATACTCGCGCCGCTGCTGCGGCACCCCTGCGCGCGCGCGCTGAAAGAACAGTATGGCTTGTCGGTGCCGGAGCGCGGTACGGATAACGATGCGTTCCTCCTGCGCGTGTACCAGCCGGACGAGCTGGCGCTGCCGGAGCGGGAGGTGCTGCGCTATGTGGAGACGGACACGGCGGGATACGAGGTCAAGCCTTACCTGAGCTATCCGCGCGCTTATCTTTCCGAGCTGCCCAGCAAGCTGACCGCGACCGGCGTGGGCCGCGGCTACCGTGCGGACGAGGCTGCGGAGGAGACGGCGCCCCCGCGCCGCGAGCCGAAGCTGCGTGCGCCACTGTTCGAGCAGGAGGCGCGGCGCCTCACGCCCGCTGAGATCGGCACGGCGCACCATCTGTTTATGCAGTTCTGCAATTTCGCGGCGGCCGCCGCGCCAGGCGGCGTGGAGCGCGAGCGCGACCGGCTGGAGGAAAAGCGCATCCTGTCGCCGCAGCAGGCGGCGGCGATTGAGCCGGAAAAGATTCGGGCGTTTTTCACCTCGGCACTGTACCGCGGGTTGATGGCGGAGCATTCAGTGCGGCGGGAGTTTAAGTTCTCAGTGCTGGTGCCAGCCGCACGGTATTTTCCAGTCGCGGCCGACGCACCGGAGGAAAAGGTGCTGCTACAGGGCGTGATCGACTGCCTGATCGACACACCGGAGGGCTTTGTGATCGTGGATTTCAAAACCGACCGCGTATCAAAGGACGGGCTTGCCGCCCGCGCGGCGCGGTACCGCCCGCAGCTTGACGCGTATGCGGATGCGGTGGAGGCGGTTTTCGGTAGGCCGGTGAAACAGCGCGTTTTGTACTTTTTTGATACGGGAAATACCTGGGAAATGGGGGAATAGCGGTTAAGGATGCGTTAAGAAAACGCCGATCGGGTTGACAAGGCCGCGGATAGATGGTAGCCTGTTATCAGCAAAAGAGAGCAACCCCATCGGCGGAAAACGCCGCAAGTTTTTAAGTAGACCACAACATTCATTCCTCATTTCTAATAGAAAGAACCGCAGCAGATCTGCTGCGGTTCTTTCTATTGTCCGCATCGCTATTGCGCGCTTTGTATAAGCGGGCCGCGCCAAAAACCTGCAAAATCTGCTATATGCCTGCTTTACTTTACCTGGTAAAAAGGATATAATAAAAAGCAATATACAATCTGGAAAAACAGGAATGAAAAAGGAGAGGAAAACGTATGGCGTATTATTTTAGCGAGCCTTCGCACACGTTCAACGAATACCTGCTCGTACCCGGTTATTCGTCCGCGGAATGTATTCCAGCGAACGTCAGCCTCCGCACCCCGATCGTCAAGTTCAGAAAAGGACAGGAGTCCTCCCTGTATGCGAACATCCCGATGGTTTCGGCCATCATGCAGGCGGTTTCGGACGACCGCATGGCGATCGCGCTTGCGCAGGAGGGCGGCATTTCCTTTATTTACGGCTCGCAGACCATCGAGAGCGAGGCCGCGATGGTGTCCCGCGTCAAAAGCTACAAGGCCGGCTTTATCGTATCCGATTCCAACGTCAAGCCGGATCAGACGCTGGCGGATATCCTCGACCTGAAAGCGCGGACCGGCCACTCCACCGTTGCGGTCACGGACGACGGCACGGCTACCGGCAGACTGCTCGGCATCGTCACCAGCCGCGATTACCGCGTTTCCCGTATGGAAACCAACGTGAAGGTGTCCGAGTTCATGACCCCGTTTGAAAAGCTGATTACCGCGCCGGCGGACACCACGCTCAAGATCGCCAACGATATCATATGGGATCATAAGCTTAATTCGCTCCCGCTGGTGGATGAGGAGCAGCATCTTGTTTATCTGGTGTTCCGCAAGGACTATGACAGCCACAAGGCAAATTCGCTCGAACTGCTTGACGAGCATAAGCGCTATGTTGTGGGCGCGGGCATTAATACCCGCGATTATGCCGAGCGCGTACCCGCTCTGGTCGAGGCCGGCGCGGATGTGCTGTGCATCGATTCCTCCGAGGGCTTTTCCGAGTGGCAGAGCCGTACGCTCGCGTGGGTGCGCGAGAATTACGGCGACACGGTCAAGGTCGGCGCGGGCAACGTCGTCGACCGGGAAGGCTTCCGCTTCCTCGCGGACGCGGGCGCGGACTTTGTCAAGGTCGGCATCGGCGGCGGCTCGATCTGCATTACCCGCGAGCAGAAGGGCATCGGCCGCGGTCAGGCGACCGCGCTGATCGAGGTTGCCGCGGCGCGCGATGAATATTACCTGGAAACCGGCGTATATGTGCCGATCTGCTCGGACGGCGGCATCGTACACGATTACCATTGCACGCTGGCGCTGGCCATGGGTGCGGACTTCCTGATGCTGGGGCGCTACTTCTCCCGCTTTGACGAATCCCCGACCAACAAGGTCAACATCAACGGCAGCTACATGAAGGAATACTGGGGCGAAGGCTCGGCCCGCGCGCGCAACTGGCAGCGCTACGACATGGGCGGCGACAAGAAGCTGTCCTTTGAGGAGGGCGTGGATTCCTATGTGCCGTACGCCGGCTCGCTCAAGGATAACTTGGGGCTGACGCTGAGCAAGGTGCGTTCGACTATGTGCAACTGCGGCGCGCTCTCCATTCCGGAATTCCAGAAGAAGGCGAAGATTACGCTCGTATCCGCCACCTCGATTGTCGAGGGCGGCGCGCATGACGTTGTGCTGAAGGAAACCTCGACAACGTCCAAGTAATACGGTTTTTGACCCTAAGATTGCCCCGTAGAAGACTGCGGGGCAATTCTTATCGGAAAGGAGGCAGACATGGATACGGAAAAGTGGATGGACGCGTTCACACAGGCGGTGCTGGAAGCGTTCGGTGAAAGGGTGTGCTGCGTTGGCCTGCAGGGCAGCCGAGCCCGCGGGGAAGCGGGGCCGGACGGCGACATTGATGTGGTCGTGATCCTGGATGCATGGCACATGGAGGACTGGCCGCGCTATGAGGCGGTGCTGGAAAGCCTGCCCGCACGGGACAAGGTGTGCGGCTTTGTATCCGGCTGGGAAGAACTGCTGCACTGGGAGCCGTCCGAGCTGTTCGGGTTCTACTATGATACTAGGGTGTGGTACGGCAGCCTTGCGGCGCTGCGGGAGCGCTTCGGTCCGTCCGACGCCCGCCGCGCCGTGAGGATCGGCGCCTGCGGGATCTACCATATGTGCGTACATAACCGCCTGCACGAAAAAAGCGGGCAGCTCCTGCGGGAGCTGTATAAATCCGCCTTTTTCGTTCTGCGCGCGGTGCATTTCTGTCGGACGGGCGCGTTTGTTGTCCGCCGGTCGGAGCTTCTGCCGCTATTGCAGGGGGAGGAACGGCTGATCCTGACGGCGGGCATGCCGCATCAGGAGGGGACGGAACCGTTTGCAATCCAATCCGAGCGGCTTTTGCAGTGGGCGGGTAGCCTGATCCGGTCTTACACTTGAGGGTTTTGAGGAATGAGGGAGAGTGTGGGAATGGAATGGGAGTACTGGAAGAAGCAGGCGAAAAACGCGCTTATCTTTGCGAGATGGTGCGTGTTCGCGGTTGTGATCGGCGTTGTGGTCGGGGTGACCGGCACGGCGTTCCACCACGCGCTCGACTGGGCGGGGAGGATGCGGGAGCAGCATGACTGGCTGCTGTACCTCCTGCCGCTCGCGGGTGTGTTCATCGCGTTCTGGTATAAGAAGAGCGAAATGCCGCTGGAACGCGGTACGAATTTCATTTTAACATCGGTGCGGGAGAACCATCCGGTCCGCCTGCGGCTGGCGCCGAGCATTTTCGTCACCTCGATGCTGACCCACCTTTGCGGCGGCTCCGCGGGACGTGAGGGCGCGGCGCTTCAGCTCGGCGGTTCGATCTCGGGCAACATCGGACACTGGATGCGGCTGGACGACCGTGATTCACGCACGATTACCATGTGCGGCATGGCGGCGGGCTTTGCGGCGCTGTTCGGCACGCCGCTGGCGGCGACCGTATTCGCGATGGAGGTCATCAGCGTGGGTGTGATGTATTATGCGGCTCTGTTCCCGTGTGTACTGGCGTCGCTGATTGCGCATGGCGTCGCCGTCGCGCTGGGGGGAGAAACCACGCGCTTCGCCCTCCATGCCGTGCCGGATCGGCTCGACGCGCCTCTGATCGCGCGCCTGGTGCTGTTTGGCGTGGTATGCGCGGTGCTGAGCGCGGTGGTCTGCATCCTGTTCCACCAGATCGGGCGCTTTTTGAAAAGGAAGATCCCCAACCAGTATATCTGCATTGCCGCCGGCGGCGCGGCTGTCGCAGCGGTGTCGCTGCTGCTCGGCACACGGGACTACAACGGCGCGGGCATGGCGGTGATCGAACGGGCCATTGCGGGGGAGGCGCACTACACGGCGTTTTTTATTAAGCTTGTGCTGACCGCCATCACGATCGGCGTGGGGTATAAGGGCGGCGAGATCGTGCCGGTGCTGTTCATCGGGGCGACGTTCGGCGCCGCTTACGGCGGGTTTTTTGGTCTCGCCCCTTCCTTCGCCGCCGGACTTGGCATGACGGCGGTGTTCTGCGGCGTGACTAACTCCCCGTTGACCTCGATCCTGCTGGCCTATGAGCTGTTCGGCGGGCAGTCGCTCGGCCTGTTTGCGCTTGTGATTTCCATTGCCTATATGCTCAGCGGCTATTACGGCCTGTACAGCGAACAGAAGATCCTGTACTCCAAGATGCGGCCGCAATTTATCGACAGAAAAACCAAGTAAGGCGGCGCGTCCGCCGGTATTCCCCGGGAGGAAGAGAACCAATGCACGATTTCAAAGGCGCAATTTTCGATATGGATGGCACGCTGCTCGACTCCATGCCGGTATGGAAACGGCTGACACAGGGGTACCTGAGCCAGTTCGGCCTGCACATCACGGATCAGGACTATGCGGTGACCGAGGGCTTTTCCCAGCCGCAGGTGGCGCAGTATTTCATCGAGCGCTATCCAGAGCTGCCGATTGACGTGCAGAGCATGATGGACGGGATGGACCGCCTGATCACCGCGCGCTATGAAACGATAGCCAGGCCGAAGGACGGGGTGTTCCGGTTTCTGGAGGGACTGCGCCGCCGCGGCGTAAAAATGGCGATCGCCACGCTGACCGCGCGGCGGCATGCGGAAAAGGCGCTGCGCGACCGCGGGATGATGAATTATTTCGCATTCATGCTGACGATCGAGGATGTCGGCATCTCCAAGCACGAGCCGGATATCTACCTGCGCGCGGCGGAGCGGCTGGGGCTGCGCCCTGCGGACTGCATCGTGTTCGAGGACGCGCCCTACGCAGGCGTAACCGCAAAGCGGGCGGGCTTTCGGGTATGCGGCATGGCCGAGCCGGCCTATGCGGCGGGGGAGGCCGAGCTGCGGGCAGCCAGCGACTTCTTTGTGGAGGCATCCTTTGACGAACTGGCAGGAAAGTTGTAAAAAAAACTTGCAATATCAACGATTATCCCGTAAACTATAAGTGAGGATAAATTTGAGCTGCGCCGGACAAGCTCCGGGGCGGCTTCGTTGTCGTTAGGGGGAATGAAATTGGAACAGGAAAACAAAATGGGTTCGGCGCGCATGGGGCCGCTGATTTTCTCCATGGCGCTGCCCGCGATGATCTCCATGCTGATTAACGCGCTGTACAATATTGTTGACAGCATCTTTGTCGCGCAGTATTCGCAGAGCGCGCTGGCCGCGGTCTCGCTGGTTTTTCCCTTGCAGCAATTGGTTATTGCGATCGGCGTGGGAACGGGCGTGGGCGTCAACTCACTGATCTCGCGCCGTTTGGGTGAAAAGCGGCAGCTACACGCGGATTCCGCCGCGGAGCATGGCATTGCGCTGGCGGTTATCGGCGGCCTGGCGTTCGTTGTCGTCGGCTTTGTGCTGGCGCCGCCGTTCCTTGGCGCGTTCGGTTCCGCGCCCGATGTATATGAGCAGGCGGTGCAGTATTCGCAGGTCGCGGTCGGGATGAGCTTTTTCGTCATGATTTCCATGATGTGCGAGAAAATACAGCAATCCACCGGCAACATGATTATCCCGATGTGCCAGGGATTGACCGGCGCGATCATCAACATCATTCTTGACCCGCTGATGATCTTCGGCATCGGCCCGTTTCCGGAAATGGGCGTATACGGTGCGGCCGCCGCAACTGTGATTGGACAGGTGTTTGGCATGCTGATCGGGCTGTGGGGCGTCTTTATCCACCAAAAGGTGCTCAGGATAAAGATGCGGGAGTTCAAGTGGCGCCTGCAGACTGTGAAAGACATTTACCGTGTCGGCCTGCCGGGCATCGTTATGCAGAGCGTGGTTTCGGTGATGACAGCCGGCATGAACGCCATCCTGATCAGCTTTTCGCAGACCGCGGTCAACGTTCTGGCGGTTTACTTCAAGCTGCAGACATTCGTGTTTATGCCGGTTTTCGGCCTGAACCAAGGCGCGCTGCCTGTTATGGGCTACAACTACGGCGCGCGGAATAAGGGACGCCTGTTCGGCGCCTACAAGATTGCGCTGACCGCGGCGGTGGTCATTATGGGACTGGGGCTGGTGGTGTTCCAGGCGATTCCGGAAACCATGTTGATGATGTTCGTCGACCGCACGGACGCGGCCGCGGCGCGGGAGATGCTCGAGGTTGGCGTTCCGGCGCTCAGGATCATTAGCCTGTCGTTTATTGGCGCGGCGTTCGGCATCATCAACTCGACGCTGTTTCAGGCGACCGCACGCGGCCTCAACAGTCTGATCGTGTCGGTGTGCCGCCAACTCGTTATTATCCTTCCCGCAGCCTGGCTGCTGGGCAGATGGTTCGGACTGGGCGCGATCTGGTATTCGTTCCCGATTGCGGAGATCGCGGCGTTCTTTATCTCCTACGCGCTGCTGTGGAAGGAATACCGCACCGAGCTGCGTTTTTTGGGGATTGAAAAGGAGGGCAAGGCTTGAAACGGATCGCAAGCTTCGAGGTAAACCATGATAAGCTCAAGCCGGGGATGTATACCTCGCGCATCGATGGCGACGTGACGACCTACGACATCCGCATGGTGCATCCCAATGCGGGAACCTATATCGAGCCCGCGGCCGGTCACACGTTCGAGCATCTCTTTGCAACGTTCGCCCGCAATTCAGATTTTTCAGAAAAAATTATTTACTGCGGTCCCATGGGCTGCCAAACCGGATTTTATTTTTTGGTGCGGGATATGGAAGCGGCCGACGCGATCGCGCTGGCGCAGCGGACGATGGCGTTCATCGCCGGCTATGAAGGCGGGATCCCGGGCGCGAGCCGCGTCGAGTGCGGCAATTACCGGCTGCACGATCTGGCGGGCGCAAAAAGGCTCGCTGCGTCCATGATTCCCGTGCTTGCGGGCTGGACCGAAGAAAAACTGGTATATGAAAAATAATGCTTGCATTTTGGCGGTTGCTGTGGTATCATAATTTTACGACTGTAAGAGGTTTAATGCGACTTACCGTGGAAAGAGGTGAAACAACATGAAACAGGGCATCCATCCCGAGTACAAGCAGACCACGATCCGCTGTGCCTGCGGCAATGTCATTGAGACCGGCTCCACCAAGGAGAACATCGTCGTTGACGTTTGCTCCAAGTGCCACCCCTTCTTCACGGGCAAGCAGAAGCTGGTAGACACCGGCGGACGTGTTGATCGCTTCAAGAAGCGTTTCAATCTGGATAAGTAAAACGGGAAACCATCGAAACCTTTGTGTTCGATGGTTTTTTGTTTCGTTATGCGGAGAGGAGGAAACCGTATGACCGAAAACCAAATCGAAAGCAGGGTGGAGCGCGCGGTGCTGGTCGGCCTGTCCTGTCCGGGCTTTACCGCCGAGCAGGACGCGGACGAACGCACGATGGCAGAGCTGAAAGCGCTGGCCGAAACCGCCGGAGCCGAGGCGGCAGCCATGACGCTGCAGCGCAGGCCGGCGCCGGACGCGCGTACGTTCATCGGGGAGGGCAAGACCGAGGAGGTGCGACAGCTTGCAGAAGCGAACGAGGCCGCGCTTATTTTGTTCGATAACGAGCTGTCGCCTTCCCAGATGCGGAACCTGGAGGAGCTGACCAAATGCACGGTGCTCGACCGTTCGGCGCTGATCTTGGACATCTTCGCGCAACGCGCCCGCACGGGCGAGGGTAAGCTGCAGGTCGAGCTGGCGCAGTACCAGTATATACTGCCGCGGCTGGCCGGTATGTGGACGCATCTGGTGCGGCAGACAGCCGGCGGCGGCAAAAGCCCGATCGGCACGCGCGGCCCCGGCGAAACCCAACTGGAAACCGACCGCCGCCATATCCGCCGCCGCATCGACAAGTTGAAAGAGGATTTGGAGCAGGTGCGCCAGGTGCGTGCTGTGCAGCGGCGCCAGCGCAAAAAGACCGAGATGCCGCTGGTCGCGATTGTGGGTTATACCAACGCGGGGAAATCCACGTTGCTCAACGCCCTGACCGGAGCGGGCATTCCGGCAAACGACAGGCTGTTTGACACACTTGACCCGACAACGCGCAAAAAAAGGATATCGGACACACAGGAGATCCTGCTGTCTGATACGGTCGGCTTTATCCGCAAGCTGCCGCACCATCTGGTTTCCGCATTCAAGGCGACGCTTGAGGAGCTGGCCTATGCCGACCTGCTGCTGCATGTGGTCGATGTTTCGGACGAGGACTGGGAGCAGCAGGCAGAAACCGTGGAAAAGGTGGTCGCCCAGCTCGGCGCGCAGGATATTCCGCGCGTAATGGTATATAACAAGGCCGACAAATGCGCGCCGGATACGCTTCCGTTTTACCGGCCGGACGAGGGCGTCGCGATCTCCGCGAAAACCGGAGAGGGGCTGGATGCGCTGCTCGCGGCGATCGAGCGCGCGCTCGGCCGCGGCAAGCACAGGGTGTGCCTACGCATCCCGTACAGCGATGGGGCGGTGCTGGATATGTTGCACCGCGAGGCACAGGTCGAAGCGGTCGAATACGCAGCAGACGGCACGGTGGTCCGCGCGGTCGTGGATGACAAGACCTACGGCAGGGTAGCGGAATACCTGGCAGAGGAATGATGCAGGTGATGGGGATACCCAACCGCGCACGGGGATAGAAGTATGGGAAAAGACTACTTTGTGCCGTTTTCCGAATACGGCGAGGACAAGTTTGAAGAAAAGCATTCCAAATTCACCGGCCGCCTGTGGCGCGTGGAAAGCGCGGAGCAGGCGGTGGCACGGGTCAAACAGATGCGTGATGCGCACTGGGATGCTACGCACAACTGCTGGGCCTATATCATACGGGAAGGCAACCTGATGCGCTACTCGGACGACGGGGAGCCGCAGGGTACAGCGGGGATGCCTATTTTGGACGTGTTGCGGCACGAAAAGCTGGAAAACGTCTGCTGCGTGGTCACGCGGTATTTCGGCGGGATACTGCTCGGCACCGGCGGGCTGGTGCGCGCCTACACCAAAGGGGCGCAGCTTGCAGTCGCGGCGGCGGGCGTCCAGCGGATGAGCCTGTACAGCGTGCTGCTGATTGCCTGCCCGTACCACTTGTATGAGATGGTGACGCACCTGCTGCCGGACTATGACTGCTCGATTGAGGAGACGGATTATGGCGTGGACGTCACGCTGACCTGCACGGTGCCGGCGGGCGGGGAGCAGGCGCTGAACGAGGCGCTGGCCGAGGCTACTGCAGGTTCGGTCTACGCCGAGGTGGTGGAAACCAAATTCATGGGCCGGCGAGTCCGATAGGGCGCCGGCGGCTTGGATTTTTCTAAAAAAAATTTTGAAAAGAAAGAGGAAAACGCAGTTCCATCTGGTATTTTTATTATATAGGCAATTCAGGCAGGGAGAGTGGAGCGTATGACTGTTCGTGAACAGCAGCAGGAAAGGGAACGGCTGACCTTGGCCAATTGGGCAACAAAGTCCTACGCTTCCAGGGGCCGGCAGCGGCCGATGGAGGAATGCCCGTACCGCACCTGCTTCCAGCGCGACAGGGACCGCATCATTCACTCCAAGGCGTTCCGGCGGCTGTCCAACAAGACACAGGTATTCATTTCGCCGGAGGGCGACCACTATCGGGCGCGGCTGACGCATACGCTGGAGGTGGCGCAGATCGCGCGGACGGTCGCGCGGGCGCTGCGGCTGAACGAGGATTTGACGGAAGCGATCGCGCTGGGGCATGACCTGGGGCATACGCCGTTCGGGCATGCCGGCGAGCGCGCGCTGGACGAGGTCTGCCCGTTCGGGTTCCGGCATAATGAGCAGAGCCTGCGTATGATCGACCGGATTGAGGACCTGAACCTCACCTGGGAGGTGCGCGACGGTATCGTGTGCCATACGGGCGGCAGGAAGGCGGATACGCCGGAGGGCCGTATCATCCATTTCGCGGACCGGATCGCCTACATTAACCACGACATCGACGACGCGATCCGCGGGGGACTGATCCGCGCGGCGGATATTCCGCGCCGCCTGCTCGACAGCTTGGGCGATACCCATGGGCGGCGCATTGACACGATGGTGACCGCCATGATCTCCTATGGGCAGCAGCATCGGGAGATTGGCATGGACGAAAAGACGCACCACGAAATGCTCGAGCTGCGCCAGTTTATGTTTGACTATGTATACCAGGGGACAGAGGCGCAGAGCGAGGAGCAGCGCGCGAAAAATATGTTGCGCAGCCTGTATGAATATTTTGTCGAACATCCGGACGAGCTGCCGAGCGATTATTTTGTCCTGATGACGCAGGGCGATCCGCTCGAGCGCGTTGTATGCGATTATATCGCCTGCATGACCGACCGGTACTCGATTTCCACCTATAAAAAATTATTTATTCCGAAAAGCTGGAATAAGATTGAAGATTGACGAAAACGGTTAAGATAAAGGGAAGGAGGGGGCGCAATGCCGTTTGACCGCGTGTTTTTGGACGAGCTTTCCGCGCGGAATGACATCGTGGATATTGTTTCGCAGTACGTGCAGCTGAAAAAAAGTGGCGCAAATTATTTCGGTCTTTGCCCTTTCCACAATGAAAAGACCGCTTCGTTTTCTGTTTCTCCGGACAAGCAGATTTTCCACTGCTTCGGCTGTGGCGCGGGCGGGGGCGTGATCACGTTCGTGATGAAAGCCGAGGGGCTGGAATTCCCTGATGCGGTGCGCTTCCTGGCCGACCGCGCGGGCATGCAGGTACCCGAGCAGGGGGAGGCGGAACGGAAAGCGGCGCGCCACCGCGAGCGGCTGTATGCGCTCTGCAAGGATGCGGCGCGGTTCTATTACCAGACGTTATGGCAGCCGGAGCATCGGGCGGCGCAGCAGTATTTCATTGGCCGCGGCCTGCACCGGCGCGTTATGAATCAGTTCGGGCTGGGCTATGCGCCCGACTCCTTCCACGCGCTGATCGACGCAATGACCGCCAAGGGCTATACGCGGGAAGAACTGATGGATGCCGGACTGGTCAGCCGTAGCGAAAAGGGGAGGATTTACGACCGCTTCCGGAACCGCGTCATGTTCCCGATCATTGATGTGCGCGGCAATGTGATCGCGTTCGGCGGGCGGGTGATGGATGATTCCAAGCCCAAATACCTCAATTCCCCTGAAACGCTGATTTTTCATAAAAGCCGCAACCTGTTTGCGCTGAATCTGGCCAAGACGACGAAGAACGGGTACTTTATTCTCGCGGAAGGGTATATGGATGTGATCGCGCTGCATCAGGCGGGCTTCGACTCCGCCGTGGCCTCGCTCGGCACATCGCTGACCGAGGAGCAGGCGCGTATCATCGCGCGCCACACGGATCAGATCGTGATTTCCTATGACGCGGACGGCGCGGGACAGGCCGCCGCACAGCGCGCGATCGATATTCTGAAAAAATGCGACCTGCAGGTTAAGGTGCTGAAAATACCGGGCGCCAAGGATCCGGATGAATTTATCAAGGCCAAGGGGGCGGACGCGTTCCGCGCGATCATTGATCGGAGCGAAAACCACAACGCCTACCGGCTGGAGCAGATCGCGGCCAAATACGATCTGGAGGACGACGAGGCGCGCGTACTGTTCCTGCGGGATGCGGCGCGTATGCTCGCGGGCATCGAAAGCTCGATCGAGCGCGAGGTATACGCGGGACGCGCCGCCAAAATGGCGGGCGTAACGGCGGAGGCTATGAATATCGAGGTGCGGCGGGAGCTTGGTATCCGGCGTAAGCGGCGGCAGGCCGCGGAGCGCCGCGAGATCCGCTCGCCGGTCGGCATGGCGCAGCCAAAGGACCGGACGCTGGCCTATACGGATGTAAAATCCGCGAAAGCGGAGGAAAATGTGCTGCGGCTCCTGTTCTCCGATCAAAAGCTGATCGCGGGGATGGAAAAGGAAGTGCCGCCGGCATGGTTTTCCGCGCCGGTACTGCGTAAGATATATGAGCGGGTGCTGGCGCTCGATCGGGAGGGGCAGATTGTCGACGTACTGCCGTTCGAGGGTTGGCTTGAGCCGAATGAAATGAGCCTTTTATCTTCGATTCTGGAGCAGAGCCTGCCTGCCGGCGAGCAGAGGCAGGCGCTGCACGAGTACATAGATACCATAAGAATGCAGCGTGTCAGGGATGGTACGATTCAGGAAGCGGGCGAGGACCCGCTGCTTACCTTTGGACGCATTAAAAAACAAAACGCGGGAGGACAAACGATATGACGACAATGGGCAATGGCAATGCGCCGGAGCAGGCGGTGGACCAGCAGCAGGTGGTGAAGGACCTGCTGGCGCTCGGCAAAAAGAACGGGAGGCTGACGCTCAAGGAGATTGCGGACGCGCTCGGCCAGTTGGATATGGAAAGCGACGACATCGATAAGCTGTATGAAACGCTGGAGTCGATGGGGATCGAGATCGAGACCGAGGGCGTGCTTGAAAAGGCGCTGGGCGACGATGATGACGAGGTGTTCGAGCCTGAGGACGTCGAGGAGGTGCCGGAGGAAGAGCTGGTTGATACCTCGGCAATGGCGGAAGCCTTTGCGATTGACGATCCGGTGCGCATGTACCTGAAGGAGATCGGTAAGGTCGACCTGCTCAGCCCTGAGGAGGAGATCACGCTCGCCGAACAGATGCAGAGGGGCAATGAGGCGATCGAGCGCGTCCGCAATGAGGGGGACGCGATCCCACCGGAGGAGCGCGCCGGACTGGATAAGGACATCAAGGCCGGCGAACGGGCGAAAAAGCGTTTGGCCGAAGCAAATCTCCGTCTGGTCGTTTCGATCGCAAAGCGCTATGTCGGCCGCGGGATGCTGTTTTTGGATTTGATCCAGGAGGGCAACTTGGGCCTGATCAAGGCAGTGGAAAAGTTTGATTCGACCAAGGGCTTCAAATTTTCCACCTATGCAACCTGGTGGATCCGGCAGGCCATCACCCGCGCGATCGCGGATCAGGCGCGGACGATCCGCATTCCGGTACACATGGTAGAGACGATTAACAAGGTCATCCGTGTTTCCCGCCAGCTCCTACAGGAGCTGGGACACGACCCGAGTCCGGAGGAAATTGCCAAGGAAATGAATATGCCGGTCGATCGTGTGCGCGATATCCTCAAGATTGCGCAGGAGCCGGTTTCGCTGGAAACGCCGATCGGCGAGGAGGAGGACTCTCATCTGGGCGATTTCATTCCGGATGATGACGCGCCCGAACCGGCTGAGGCGGCTTCATTCATGCTGCTCAAGGAGCAGCTGGTCGAGGTACTCAAAACCCTGACCCCGCGCGAGGAAAAGGTGCTGCGGCTGCGGTTCGGCATCGAGGACGGTCATACCCGCACGCTCGAGGAGGTCGGCAAGGAGTTCAACGTCACCCGTGAGCGTATCCGCCAGATCGAGGCCAAGGCGCTGCGCAAGCTGCGCCATCCGTCGCGTTCCAAAAAGCTGAAAGACTTCCTGAACTGACGCGGGCTGCTGCCCGGCGTTCAGGGATAACGCGCACTGCGGTTACATCAAAAAAGCACCGGAAAAGCTTGTTTCCGGTGCTTTTTGCCTGTCGGTGCAGAGGGAGAAAGGGATAGGCGCGCGGAACGACGAGAGGCCTTAAGCTGTCAGCAGCGCTCAATCAGCCAATGGAACAGGGGAAGGTGGTTCGCGCCCGCCACATCTTCGCAGAAGGGCGGCACCATGCGTTCGGGATGCCACTGCACGCCAAGGATAGGGGCGGTGGCGTGCATAAGCGCCTCGATGATGCCGTCGCTGGCACGCGCGGCGGTTTGGAGGCAGGGCGCGGGCTGATCGACCGCCTGGTGATGGTAACTGTTGACCGTGGGGGCCGGCCCCACGAGTGCAGAAAGCGCGCCGGTACAGCGGATGCCGTGGCAGCCGCCGCTGTGCGCGGGGATATCCTGATGCAGCGTGCCGCCGAGAAAGACGTTGATCACCTGGACGCCGCGGCAGATGCCGAGGATGGGCTTGCGGCGGCGGTAAAAGTCCTCGAAGAGTGCCCGCTCCTCCTTGTCACGCACCGGATCAACCGAAAGCGCGGCGTTTTGGACGCTTTGCCCGAAACAGGAGGGATGGATGTCACCGCCGCCGGCGAGCAACAGCCCGTCGCAGCGGGCGGCAAGGCAGGCGGATGGGCCACCTGTATACAATACGCCCGCCGCGCCAGCGCCGCCCAGACAGGCGCCGTACAGCGCGGATTGCTGTCGTGACATGGATAAATTGCCCATTACGCGGCTGCTGGAAATTAAAATCAGTGGATGTTGCACAGCTTTCTCCTCCTATGCCTTTTTTCGTTGACAGGGCAATATAGAATCATTATACTTAAATTGTATGGGAAAAATAAAAATGAAGTTAAGGGTATGTGAAACGGAGGAAGCGCATGGAGTTCAATGTGCTGTCGGTCGTACAGTTGGTAGGCGGCTTGGCGCTGTTTATTTACGGTATGACCACCATGGGAAAGGGTTTGGAGCGCGCGGCCGGCTCTAAGCTTGAAAAAACGCTGGAAAAAATGACCGGCAATGTGTTTAAGGCGCTGCTGATGGGGATGGTAGTCACCATGGTCATCCAGTCCTCTTCAGCGACGACGGTCATGGTGGTCGGCTTTGTAAACGCTGGCATAATGTCTTTGCGGCAGTCTGTCGGTGTTATTTTGGGCGCGAATATCGGTACCACGATCACCGCGCAGATTCTGCGGCTGGACAGCGGCGGCGAGATAGGCGGCAATCTGTTCATGCAGATGCTCAAGCCGAAAAACCTCGCCTTTCTGATTGTCCTGGCCGGTGTTATCATTATGATGCTCGCCAAAAAGCGCAGGACCCGTGATATCGCGGATATCTTTTCCGGATTCGGCATTCTGTTTATCGGTATGTCCACGATGGAAAGCGCGGTCGCGCCTCTGGCTGATCTGCCCCAGTTCGCACAGTTGTTCGCGACGATTGCAAACCCCGTGCTCGGCGTCTTGGTTGGCGCGGGCGTAACGGCGATCATCCAGTCCTCGTCCGCATCGGTCGGTATTTTGCAGGCGCTGTCCACAACGGGCGCGATCACCTATGCCGCCGCGATACCGATTATCCTAGGTCAGAACATCGGCACCTGCATCACGGCGTTCCTGTCGTCGATCGGCGGTTCCAAAAACGCCCGCCGAACCGCGATGGTGCATTTTTACTTCAACCTGATCGGCTCGATCGTGTTTTTGGTCGTCATTTATTCTATCCAGTACACGGTCGGCTTCTCGTTCTGGAATTCGGCGATCGATAAGGGCGGCATCGCCAATTTCCACACGCTGTTCAATGTCACCTGCACGATTCTGTTCCTGCCGTTTACCAAACTGCTGGTGCATCTGGCGGAATGGAGCGTTCCGTCGGGCGAGCAGCAGGAGGACCCACTGGCGCGTTTGGAGCCCCGCTTCCTGACGACGCCGTCGCTGGCCCTGGAGCAGGCGCAGCGCTGCATTGCGGATATGGGCGATGCGGCCAAGCAGAACCTGCAGCTGGCCACCGAGCCGCTGTTTGACAAAAGCGCGCCGAACGAAAGCCTGTTCAGGGAGCATGAGAGCTTTTTGGACCGTGCCGAGGTAGAGGTCGCGCGGTATCTGACCAATATCCACAATATCCGTTCGGTCGACCAGCGGCGCCAGTTAGCGGAGATGATGCACTCGCTGTCCGATTTCGAAAAGATTGGGGACTACGCGCAGAATATCTTTGACCGCGCGGAGGAATTCCGGCAAAGCGATCTGTCGTTCTCGGAAACCGCGGCGCAGGAGCTGCATACCATGTGCCAAGCGGTCGGTGAGGCGCTTGACCTGACCGTTGAGGGGTATGTGACGCGGTCGGTTTCTATCGCGCGCACGGTCGAGCCGGTGGAAGAGGTCGTGGATACGCTCAAGGAGCGGCTGAAAAGCAACCACATTCAGCGCTTGGGGAATAATGAATGCACGATGCAGATCGGCATCCATTTCCTTGATATCGTGCATGATCTGGAAAAAATCAGCGACCATTGTTCGAATATTGCGATTTATACGATCCAGCTTGGCGAGGGCGCCGAGGAGTTCGATACGCATGAATACGCCAAGGAGGGCTACCGGTCCACGCCGCAATTCGCGGAAAAGCTGCGCTATTATCAGCAGAAATACCTGACGCAGATCCAGGCGGCACAGGAAAAGGCCTAAAGCAGTATATGAAAGCGCCGCGTTCGTTAGAACGCGGCGCTTTTGTCATTCCTCAGAGACGAATACCCCATATATGGCGGAAAAGAGCTTTCTGAAAATGTTCCCGATGCGGGCGAGTACACCCTCGTCGGCCTGCTCTTGGTTCGCGGCGGCGGTTCCTTCATCATCGTCGAGCGATATCTCATGGGTGCGCAGGATAAACTGAAGGCTGGCCGGCGTCGGGTTCTGGCTGCTGGTCACGGACTGAAGCTCGGCTTGCGCATCGATGTTGAGGACATTGGTATCCTCTTCCAGATCCTTTTCCGCGTCGTCCACCGCGCTGTGGATCGAATCGGTTGCTTTCTGTAGGCTGCTGGAGCTGTTGGAGCGCGCGGCCTTATCCAGAACGTCCAGCAGTCCGTCGATCGATGTTTGCAGGCTGGCGTCCGCCTGGCCGCGGACCGAGCGCAGGATGCCGTTGGCGGAGTCGAGCATGTCGTAGGAGGCGGACAGCGCTTTGGTAAGCGCAACCATCAGCTCCTCGCCCTTGTCCGCAGCGGAAACCGCCTCGGTCGTGATCTGCTGCAGGCAGGTGGAAAGGGCGGGGATATCGGCCACAAGCTGATTGACACGCTCGAGCGAGGTGTTCATCAGATCGGCGAGCTTTTTCCCCTCCGCGGTGAAATCCTGCGGCAACCCCTCGTAATCATCCAGCACATCCGCGATATCCGCAAGGTTTTCCAGGATGCCGTCCGAGGAGGACAGCATGCTCTCCAAGCTGTCCGCGGTGTCCGACAGCGTGCTCAGCGTTTTTTGGACGCTGCGATCGTTCCGGACAGGCCAGAGGGGAGGGCGGACAGCATATCGCCTAACGCGGCCGCTTCTTCGGGGGTGATGATGCCAGCGGAAACCAGATGCGCCAAATCGAGCTGGATCAGTGTGATGAGCGCGTCCTGGATATCCTCCAATGCGGAAAGGGAATTCCTGAGGGAACTCAGGTTGGAGGACAGGCGGCCCATATCGTTTTTTAGGTCGTCCACAGCGCTCCGCAGCTGGTCGATATAAAATCCGTCAATATCGGCGGCGTCGTCCAGGTCGTTGAACATATCCTCCAGGTTATCCAGGGATATCTTGACTTTGCGGAGCAATTCCTGATATTCGAGGATATCGGCGCCGGATTCCTCAAGCGTGCCGAGCATGCTGTTGACGGTAGCGTTGAGCGTGACCAGTATGGTTTTCATGGCGTTCAGCTCGGGAATCAGGGAGTCGGATTTGCCGGCAAGCGCTTCCAGCGCGTCAAGGGCCGCGTCGGTTTTGGGGTCAAGGGTGCCGCGGTCCGCGACAAGCTGCTTGCGCACCTCGTTGATGCCGGATACGCCGTGTGACAGCGTATTAAAGCCGCTCTGCATGCTCTGCAGCGTTTCCAGCATGCTGCTGAGCCCCTCATACAGGTTGTCGCCCGAGTCCCCGAGGCGGTCCTTGATATCCTTCATATCCGCGAGGATATCGAGCGAGGAAAGCGTGGCGGGCGCCAGGAAAAGCAGAAGCCCCATGCTTTCAAAGCTGTTTGAGCCGATCCGCACGGTAAAGGTGCTTTCCTCGCCTGGCAGGCCCATGAAAAAGACGATCTTGTAGGTTCCCATCGACTGCACCTGCGCGCCGGGCGCTTCGATCGAGAGTGCTTTGCTCATGTCGATGCCGGTGCCGCAAATGAGTGTCATATTGTTTTTGTAATACTCGCTTGCGGCTTCGTTCGGTACGGCGTGAATGGTCATTTCGATCAAACCGGACGCGCCCGCGCACGTTTCCGCTTCGACGGGTACGCCGTTAAGCTGATAGGATACATCGAAATTCCACGGAAGCTGTATAGGCTCCTCCCCGTTGGGGATGCATTCATAATAGAAGCGCTGCTGTCCGTCGTCCGCGATCTCCCAGGTGACCGAACCGTCGCTGAGCGCAGGCTCGTCATAGGTGGACATGTTATATACAGCGCTGTAATCGCCATAGTCGGTAAACGAGGTATGGCCGTTCAGGTTCACGCCCTTGACGATGCGGGTATCCTCGGGCATGCCATAGTAATCCAGGTTGATATAAACCGCCTCGTCGGTTTCCACGACAGGCGCGGCGGCAAACGCCGCCTGGGGCAGCAGGAGCGCTGGCAGAAGCGCGCAGGCGGTCAGGCGGCATAGCTTATTTGCGAACATGGTTGTTTTCCTCCTCTCGGTCGGCCTTATCCGGTGTATCCGCCGGCTTTTGCGGATGGAGCAGGCGCATGAGCCGGTTCCGGATGGCCTTATGTCGGGCGCGGCGGTTTTCGCGGATTTGTTCCTGCAGGCGCAGACGCTGCTCATGCAGCGCGCTGAGCGTGGGCAGCGTCAGCTTTTTGTCGCGAATGCGGTTCATCCTGGCGTGCTTTTTCTGCGCGTAATCCGGCTTTATGATCCAGCGGTCGAACAGCATCAGGCACATCGGCAGCAGGAACAGCACAAGGATCATGGAGATCAGCGCGCCGCGGCCGATCAGCTGCCCCAGGCCTGACACCGCCTCGACCGAGGTGAGGAAGAACAGGCCGTAGGCGACCGTCATGATAATCAGGCCGGAGGTCAGGATGGATTCCGCGCTAACCGTGACCGCGCGGATGGCAGCCTCCCGTTTATCGCCCTGCGAACGGGCGTCCAGATAGTTGCCGGTCAGCAGGATGGAATAATCGATTGTCGCGCCGAGCTGGATACAGCCGACGATAATAAAGCCGAGGTACATGGTGCGCTGTCCGTAGATGTAGGGCAGCGCGGTGTTGATGTAAATGGCGCATTCGATCGGGATCAGCACGACCAGCGGCAGCAGCAGCGCCTTATAGGTGATTGCCACCACCAGCGCGACGCCCAGCAGCGAGACGATGTTGACTCGGTTGTTATCCGGCACGATGATTTCCTTGATATCCTGTGTAGAGGGAGTTACGCCGACCAGATAGGTCTGCTCATCCGGATAATACCGGTCGATGACGGCGCGGATCTCATCCGCATATCGGAACGCCGCGTCGCTTTCGCCGGCGGAACGGACGTTGATGATTACGCGCGCCCAGTGCTCGGAGTGCAGGATGCCGGTGATGCTCTCCGGCAAAAAATCCTCCGGTATGCCGGAGGGCAGGACCGAAGCCAGGCCGAGAGAATATTTGACATAGGGCAGGCTGTCCAGTTCCTCGCTCATGGCCTTTTCCGTGACGTTGCTGTCCAGCGGGACCAGGGCGAGCATCATATTGCTCTGTCCGAATTCCGCGTTCATCCGTTGCTCAGCCTCATAGACCGGCGTGCCGGGGGAGTTGGCGACCGCCTCATTGCCATAGGTGAAATCGGCCATGCCCTGCGCGACATAGCAGGGGACGATCAGTACCATCACTACGATCAGGATCGGCTTGCGGACTTTGTACACAAACTCCCCGAAGCTGCGCCACTGCTTGGGGACGAACGGCCGGTGTTGGGTCTTCGCTACGATATTCTGGCTGCGCAGGATCAGCGCGGGCATCAGCAGCAGCACGGTGACAAGGCTCAGCGCGATGCCTTTTGCCAGCACCAGCCCCATATCCGGACCGATGCCGAAGTTCATCAGCACCATGGCGGCAAAGCCGACGATGGTTGTCGCGCCGGAGGCGCCGATCGAGGAAACGGCCGAGCGCAGCGCGTTGGCCATGGCCTGCTCGGGTTCGGCGCCGTTGGCCCGTTCCTCGGTGAACGCATGCAGTAGGAAAATGGAGTAGTCCATCGAACAGGCGAGCTGTAGGACCGCGCCCACCGCGTTGGATAGGAATGAGATCTCGCCGAATATGATGTTGGAGCCCATGTTGATGATAATGGCGATGCCAAGCACCGAAAGGAACAGCACAGGCTCAAACCAGGAGGTTGTGGTGAGCGTCAGGATCAGATAGATGATGATGACCGCAAGCACCATCACGCGCGCGACCTCCGCGTTGATCGTGGGGCCGAGGTTGGTGTCTGACACCGCTGAACCGGCCACCAGGCCGCGGTCCCCGACGATCTGCTCGATCTCCCGAACCGCCTTGTGCGTCCGGCTGGACGAATCCTTCTCCAAAAAGATGACGTCCATATAGGCCTTTCCGTCCTTGTAGTAATCCTCGATGTCCGTGTAGTCGATAAATGCGCTGGAACCGTAGATGTTGGTCTCCAGATCGCACCACATGACCATATCGACGCCCTCTACATCGGCGATGCGGTCCTTGACGTTTTTCGCCTCGTACAGCGTGACATCCTCCAGCATGACGCGCCCCATGCCGGGATAGGTGAATTCGTCCTCCATGATATCGAGCGCCTGCGCGGATGGACTGGAATCCGGCAGGTATTTTGTCAGGTCGTAGTTAACGCCGACCATTGGGATACAGATCAAACTGAAAATGATAAGTACGGTAAACACTTTTTCGATCAGCCTGCGGCTGTGAATGATCAGGTCAACAGGACTATGTCCCTTTCGTTTCACAAAGAAAAAACACCATCTTTCTTGAAAATAGACATTGCGTACGATTTCTTTTCATGTTATAGTATAGTACATAAGGATAACATACACAATAATCAAATCTATTCATAATGAATGATAATAAACAAAATATATTTTAATGTATGTTATCTTTGGAGTAATGGACAGGAGGGAGTCCTGATGGAGGAGCGGGAGGACAAACGCATCAGGCGCACGAAAAAGCTGCTGCGGCAGGCATTGACAAGGCTGATGCAGCAAAAGGATTTTCAGAGCATCACCGTGACCGATGTGGTGCGGGAAGCGGATATCAACCGCGGAACGTTTTATGCGCATTATCGGGATGTTTACGATCTGCGTGAAAAAATAGAAAGCGAAATGATCGCGGACTTTCGCGGAATGATCGACGATATCCATTTGAACGGCGGCGGCTCCCTGCATCCGGTGCTCATGCGCGCGGTGGATTATCTGGAGGAGAATCGGGAGATTGTGACCACGCTGGTCCGTGTGAGCGGAGCGGAGGGGTTCAGCAAAAAGCTGATCCATGTGATTGAGGAATGCCGCATGGAGTCCGTGCCGTGCAGGGGCGTGGAGGATGTTTACGTCGCGCGCTTTATTGCGACCGGCGTGGTAGGGATGCTCGAACGGTGGGTCGCGGAATCGCAGCCGCTGCCGAAAAATGAGTTGATCGCGCTGATGGAACATATCCTTTCCCCCATGCTGCAGTCGGCCAGGGGATAAAAAACGCATGCTTTTCAGCATGCGTTTGATGGTTCATTCCATTGCAATACAAAATCCGCGAGCCGTTCGGTTGCATCCGGATGGGCGACCGCCTGCATGGTCTGGCGCACGGTCGCCAGACGGGCGGGGTTGCGGAACAGCTCGTACACGGCCTCGTCGATCGGGAAATGCTTGGTGATCTGCGCCGCCATCCCGTTGTTGACCAGGAACTCCACGTTGCGCTCCTCATGGCCGGGGATCGGGTCGACAAGCAGCATGGGCAGGTTTTTGGCAAGCGCCTCGGATACCGTCAGGCCGCCGGGCTTGGAAACGATGCAGTCCGCAGCGCTCATCATTACCTCTACGTTGTGGACAAAGCCGTATGGCTTGATCACACAGTCGCCCTGATAGCGGGAGGCGAACTGTTCAACCTGTAGAAACTGCTTTTTGTTGTTGCCGCAGACCACAAGAAGCTGCAGCGGGAAGCCGAGCGCGGTCAGCTTTTCCAGCGTTTTTACATGGTCGGCATAGCCCATGCTACCGCCCATGAGCAGGAGCGTGCGCTGCTGCGGGTCAATGCCGAGCTGCGCCGCAGCGTCCGCCCGCGACAGCTTTTGGTTGAATTTCGGATGCACCGGTATGCCGAACGGCAGGATGCGGCGCTCGGGTATGCCGCGCTTGACGCAGCGGAAGGTGAGCAGTTCGCTTGCCGTTACAATATACTGTACATGCGGCACGTCTTCCCAGTAGGGATGCAGGGTGTAGTCGGTCACGATGCCGATGGTTTTGATATCGTCAAGCTTTTTTCGCTTTTTCAGCTCATCCACCATCTGCGCGGCGAAAACGTGCGTGCAGAGGATTACATCGGGCGCGTAGCCCGCAATCACCCTGGCGAACTTGGACGCCCCGAGGGCATTGATGATGTTGATAATGCTGGGGCCAGCGGTGAAATAGCCCGCGCCGCCGTTTTCCGCAAGCTGATAGACCAGACGGTACAGCGTCTGCATGTGCTTGGAGGAAAACAGGTAGCCCTTGTCAATGGTTGCCCTGATCAGGTTGCTGATGTAGGCGTAAACGTCCAGCGTATGCACATCGGCGCCCTTGCTGGTCAGCATGTCGCCCACGGCCTTTGCGGTCGCATGGTGTCCAAAGCCTGCTGTGACAGATAAAATCAATACTCTCATACCGGTACCTCTCCTTGTATAAGAGTTATTGTACATCAAAACAGGAAAAAAAGCAAATTACTGTATAAACGCCGCCTTATAGGCGTCCAGCACCCTGTGCTCCAGCTCGTCGCGCAGCGCGTTGCCGACCGGATGCGCGATATCGCGGAAGCGCCCGTCCGGCATCCGGCGGGACGGCATGGCGAGGAACAGCCGGTCATGTCCGTCGATGATCTTGATGTCATGCACGGCGAACATATCGTCGAAAGTGACGGATACCAGCGCCTTCAGGCGGCCGTATTCTTCCACATGGCGGAATTTGATGTCTGTGATTTCCATAGTGTACTCCTTTTTTCTGATTGGTCGTTTTAATTTTGTCTGTTTGCCTATTTATATTTTGACAGGTTTGTACTATAATATACCTTGTCTGGCAAGAATAGCAGTACAGGCAAAGCCCTCTCGGCTGGAACCGCGGTTTCGCCCGAAGACTGAAGATTATAGCAGGAGGCTTAGGGGAATATGGCCCTTTCAATCAAGCCCTATATTGAAAATAAGGAAACCATCCATCTGATTGGCATTGGCGGCGTATCCATGAATTCGCTGGCCGAGCTGCTGCTGTCAAAAGGGGTGCCGGTCACCGGCTCGGACCGGCTGGGGACTGACGTTACCGCGCGCCTGAAGGCGCGGGGCGCAAAAATCAGCTATGAGCATAAGGCGGAAAATGTGCAGGGCGCTTCGCTCGTCGTCCGCACTGCCGCGGTACATGACGATAATCCGGAGGTCGTCCGCGCGCATGAGCTGGGCATACCGGTGATGGAACGCGCGGAGGCCTGGGGCCACCTGATGCGGGATTACGATAATGTGGTCTGCCTGGCCGGCACGCACGGCAAGACGACCTCGACCTCCATGATGGCGCTGATCACCATGGAGGCCGGCCTGGACCCGACGGTCATGGTCGGTAGCAACCTGCCCGCGATCGGCGGCACGCTGCGCATCGGCGGCAAGGGCTGCTTTGTGGCGGAAAGCTGCGAATACTGCAATTCCTTCCTCAAATTCGCGCCGACCGTCGCGGTGGTACTCAATGTGGAGGAGGACCACCTTGACTTTTTCAAGGATATCAATGATATCATCCACTCGTTCCGCGCGTTTGTCGAGCTGACGCCGATGAATGGGCTGGTGGTCGCCAACGGGGACGATCCCAACGCCATGCGGAGTGTCGCGGGACTGGACCGGCGTATCCGTACGTTCGGCATGGCGCCGGACGCGGACGTGCGCGCCGAAGACGTGCGGGATGTGAACGGATATTACCAGTTTACCGTCCTGATCGGCGGCAAGCCGTATGCACGGGTCAGGCTGTCCGTTCCCGGGCGGCACAATATGCTCAACGCCTTGGCGTGCTGCGCGGCGGCGGAGTTTTTGGGCGTATCGGGCGCGGCGGCGGAACGCGGACTGAACCAGTTCACCGGCTCGTCCCGCCGGTTCCAGTTGATTGGCAAAATGCCGTGCGGCGCGACTGTGGTGGACGACTACGCCCATCACCCCAATGAGATGAAAGCGACCCTGACGACCGCCAGAGAGATGCGGTTCGACCGTATCCTGTGCGCGTTCCAGCCGCATACCTATACCCGCACCAAGGCGCTGTTCCCTGAATTCGTGGAGGCGTTGAAGCTGTGCGACCAGGCCGTGCTTGCGCCGATCTACGCGGCGCGGGAGCAGAATACGGTCGGGGTGTACGCGAGCGACTTGGCGGAAGAAGTGCCGGGGGCGGTAGCCTTTGACAGCTTTGCGGAGATCGCGGCCTATCTGCGCCGCGAGGCAGGGCCGAACGACCTGGTGATTACCATGGGCGCGGGGAATATCAACGAGGTAGGCCCCATGTTGATCCGATAAAAACAGAAAAGCCGCAGGACGCGCTCCTGCGGCTTTTTTCTGTTACGGCTGTCCGCTGTAGGGAGGACGCGCGGGGATAAGCTGCCTGAGATATGCCACGCTCTGTTCCGCCCAATCCTCCTCCTGCGAAAGGGTCTGTTCCAGCGTGGGGCAGCACGCCATCCAGCTTTCCAGCACCGTGCTGAAATCGCGGGGCGCCTCCCGCTTCAGGTAGTCGAGTATTTTGGGGATGGGCTGACGCCCCTGCCCGGCGGGCATGCCCGTGATGGCCAGCCCGACGCCGGAATTGCTGCGCTGGATCGTGTAATCCTTGACATGGAAACAGACGCAGTACGGCGCCATATACTGCAATACCTCGTCGATCGGCTCCTCAGTGGAGAGCGAATTCGTGCTGTCCACGACCAGGCCGACGAGCGGATGGCCGATCTGCGCGATCATTTCGGCGTATTCGTGCGCGAGGAAACGGTCATGGTTCTCAATGCCGAGCGTCAGGCCGTGCCGCTCGAGACGGGGCAGGACGCCGCGCACGACGCGGATGGTTTCCTCCATCGGCGGCTCGTAGCCTGCGGCGTCCGTGATGCCGCGCAGCATGCTGACGCCCAGACGGGCGGATATATCGATATACCGTTCGAGCCGCGCGGGCGTCATGCCCTTCATGCCGGCCTCGAGCAGGATGCCGCGCTCCTGCGCATAGACGCGGATCTCGTCCAGGGTGGCGTCGCTGAAATCGTCAAACGGCAGGTTGTGCGAATACTGCACGCAGCCCACGTCGAGCGCGACCGCCTTGTCGATCAGGCCGAGCGGCGTGAGCGGCTGCGCCGGCCGCTGCGCGGGATTGACGCCGGATAAAAACGGATAGGTAAAGGAACTGATGCCAAGCCAGGTCTGCGCCATAACAAGCCTCCTTTTTTATGAAAAAACAATAAAAGCCGCGGCTATCTTCTTGCCTTTATTTTGCACGGGGAGAAAGTAATTGTCAACGATTTCTCGCAATTCAAAAAAACATCAGATTTTTACTTGACAAAAATCACGAAATGGTGCATACTGAACATACAAAGAATTATGCAATTTGTATAATTTCGTAACAGTGAGGAGGGTGCGTTATGAATAACAACTTAATCATCACCATCGGCCGTGAATACGGCACAGGCGGCCGTGAAATCGGCCAGAAACTCGCGCTCCGCCTTGGCATTTCCTTTTATGACCGCGAGCTGATCACGCGGGCGGCCAAAAAGACCGGCTTTGATGAAAAGCTGTTTGAACAGTTGGATAAACGGGCGACAAACAGCTTCCTGTACTCGCTGACCATGTTCGGCTCGGTCGGGCTGAACGGCATGAGCCTGACCGACCAGCTTTATCTGGCACAGGCGAATGTGATCCGTGAGATTGCGGAGGACGCGCCCTGCGTGGTCGTCGGCCGCTGCGCCGACCATGTGCTGCGGGACTTCCCGAACAAGTTCGATTTCTTTATCCACGGCTCGATCGAGGATCGCATTAAGCGGATCCAGAGCTGCGGGGACTATGAGATCGAGGGCAAGACGCCGCAGGCGGCGTTGGAAAAAATGGATAAGCAGCGCTCTACCTATTACAACTACTATACCGGAAAGGTATGGGGCAAGTGTGACCATTACGATATGTGCATCAACGCCGGCCGGCTGGGTGTGGAGCATTCTGTGGATATTATTCTGGAGTATGTCAACCGGTTGAAAAAATAAGCTCGTTTCTTCATGGGGAATAGAGGAAAAGAGAGGGAGGAAAGGCCGTATCCATTCGGATACGGCCTTTCCTATAGCGCGGAACAAAACCGCTGCGCGAACGTCAGAACAGGTAAAAGGAGGGAATGACAATGAAGCGATTGCTCACAGGCGGGCTGGCTGCCATGCTGGTGATGCTGCTGCCGGGCTGTGGAGATCAGACAACTGCCAAGCCGGTGATTTACCTCTATCCGGAGGAAGTCACGGAGGTGCTGGCTCAGTTGGATTACAACGGTGAATTGGCCGTCACCTATCCGGCGTATGAGGATGGCTGGGCCGTGACCGCCCATCCGGACGGCACGCTGGTCGATGCGGAAGGAAAGGAGTACTCGTACCTGTTCTGGGAGGGTTCCTCGGATACGGAATACGACTTTTCCGAAGGGTTCTGCGTAGCCGGGAAGGACACGGCGGCATTCCTGCAGGGGACGCTGGCGGAGATCGGTCTGACGCCGCGGGAGTACAATGAATTTATCGTGTACTGGCTGCCGAGGATGCAGGGGAATGCCTATAACCTGATCTCGTTCCAGTCCGACCGGTATACCGAGACGGCAAGGCTGACCATCGAACCGGAGCCGGACAGCGTGCTGCGCGTATTCATGGCCTGGAAGCCGCTGGAGGCGCCGCAGGAGATTACGCCGCAGACCTTTGCGCAATTTGAGCGGGATGGCTTCACGGTGGTCGAATGGGGCGGCTGCGAGCTGCCGTGAATGGCAAAAGCGCCGGTGCAATACGCACCGGCGCTTTTGCGTCATACCGTTTTGGCTTTACGCATCGTGCCGCTGACCGGCTTCCAGATCAGCAGCGAGATCGCGTAATCGATCATGGAATGCACAAACGAGCCCACGCCGACCAGCAGGACGATCAGCCGCAGCATCTCCTGCATCGGCATCGCCATGGCCGCATAAAACGGAATGACGATCAGCGCTTCACAGACGGCATGGACAACGCTTGTCCAGCAGCCGAGGCTGAGCAGCCGGAGACCACGGTTGGAGGTCGCCTGCCGGAAATCCAGAAGCTCTGGATGCCGCTGGAGGTAAATGGCGCCAAGGGCGACGAATATGATATGGGACAGCGCGCGCAGGACAATGGGAAGCGAAAAACCGCCGAGGAAAAAGCCGAGCGTCGTACCCAGCGCGACGGCTGCACCGACTGCGGGGGAGATGAACATGGCCAGAAAGACCGCGACATGGCTCGCCAAGGTAAAGCTCATGGGGTCGATGCGGATTTTAATGGGAGAAAACATGGGGATAATAATGCCGATCGCGCAGAGGACGCCGGCAAGCACCAGATGGTACAGACTTTTGCTTTTTGTCATGGGTGTTCTATTCCTTTCCGATCTTTTGTCAACGGTCAAAAGTATACTGCAATGTGGAACATATGTCAAGACATATGTAAAATAAAATGCGTGCTTGCCGAAACGGCGCCGGATATGGTATAGTTAAGGCGAAAGGAAGATAGCATGATTTCCATTGACCGATTTGAAGAAATACTGGAGGCGCTGGCGGAGGAGCTGCCGGAGCAGTTTTATGAGGAGCTGAACGGCGGCATCTTGGTAGATACCGGACACCCGCTACACCCCGCGGACGAGCATGGCGACCTGTATATCATGGGGGAATACCGTGTCGATCCAGCCATGGGGAAATATATCGTGATGTTTTACGGCTCATTCAGGCGGGTGTTCCGCGGCCTGGATGAAGCCGCGCTGACCGAGGAGATGCGCAAGGTGCTGCGGCATGAGTTCCGTCACCATGTGGAGGGGCGCGCGGGAGTGCGCGACTTGGAGGTCTTGGACGAAGCGCAGATCGCGGCCTATCGCGCGCAGAGCAGGGAGGAGGACGAAAAAGGGCAGGGCGCGTGAGCGCCCTGCCCTTTGTGCGTTCAAAGCGACGGCGGAAGCAGGCCGATACTACCGCTCCTCGGTGAGCAGAAAGCCCCCGTCCTTCAGCCCCCGCACGACGCGGCTGAGGGTTGCCTCGTCCGCGGCGCGTAGCGTATGCAGATGGATGCCTCCCGTCAGGTCGCAGAGCGGACGGGTGCCGGGGTTTTGTATTTTTTTGCAGAACGCGTCCGCGTCAAAGCGGGAGAAAATGTGCAGCGGCGCGCAGATCTGGCCATAAACCGGATGCTCGACGGTCACGTCGATCAGCGCGCCACCCAGATCGACGACCGTATACAGCTCGTCACGCAGGCGCTCGTCCCCATGATGGCAGACGACACGGCGTTCCGCGTAGACCGGCGCGGCGGGGTTTTCCAGGATGTAGCCGCGCGGCGTGGCGAGCACCGCCAGGCCGCCCGCGCGCAGCAGGGCCACGTCGCCCACGATGATCTGGCGGCTGACGCCGCACTGAGCGGCCAGCGCGGTTGCGGAAACGGGTCCGTCGGACTGCGCGAGCAGATGGGTGATTTTGATACGCCGTTCGGCAGCATTCATAGTCGTCACTTCCTTAACAACCCTATCATAGCAAAAGAAAAAGGACTATGCAAGCATAGCCCTTTTGAAAAAACACTTAGCCGAGAAGATAAACGTTTGCATATTGTACGCCAAGATCGTAAGCACGGTCATGGGAAGAAACAAATACGTCGATCTTGTTATTTTTGATTGCGCCGCCGGTATCCTCTGCGATAAACACGCCATAGCCCTCAATATAAACGCGGCTGCCCAGCGGAATGACCGAGGAATCCACCGCGATCGTGCGGCCCTCGGCCGCGATCGTACCGGAAGCGGTCTTGCCGCTCGAGGTGCCGTTGCAAACCGCGCACGGGCAGTAGAACGTCAGCTTGTAATTGCCCAGCGAGGTGGCGTTGCTCTTGATCGCGTCGCTGGCGAGCAGGGAGGACGAGTAGGCTACCGTCTTGGTCGAAACCGGCGCGGTCAGCAGGCTGTTGTACTCGGATTTCTCCGCAGCAGCCTTGGCTGCCGCGGCTTCCGCCTTGGCCTTTGCCTCCGCTTCCGCTTTTGCCTTGGCCGTTGCTTCGGCAAGGGACTGCTCGGCGGTCTTGATTTCGTCTGCGGTCAGGACCGTGCCGACCGAGGAATTGAGATTGGAAGAGAGTACCGCAACTGGCTGATCCAGAGCAGCAGCGCTGGCCGTTGCCATCGCGCTGACAGCGAGTGTCGCCGCGAGGAGTTTGGCCATATGCTTTCGCAGGGAAATAGACATTTGTGTTACACTCCTAAAAAATCGTCGTGAAAACCCGCAGGACTGCGGCTCGGTGTTACCGATTTGTTTTCAGGTTGTTACTGTTTTGTTTTCGATCTGTTTCCGATCTGTAACCTCATGATACTGCATTTTCGCGGATTTGTCAAAGCCTTTTTTTGAATTCTGTGCAAAATGACCAATACATTGCGTATAGAGCATATAAGTCTGTATAGTGTTCTAAAAAAATCAGCATATTTGACAAGAAGACCATAGGGATTGTGTATGTCCAAAGGGTTACAAACAAGATATACGGTACGGCGTCTTCCCCAAAATCCAATATGCAGGAAAGCGTTCTTTGCGGCGGGAAGCGTCTGCGCAAACCGGAACGGGCGGCAGGCCGCGGAAACGGCGGCGGGGACACGCGGGGATTGGTCAAATTTACGAAGATCTGCGGTATAAGCGGTGCGGGGCTGTGGATACTATAGGATATGGTAAGACGATGCGGATAAAAATTGCTTTACAGGCGTGCCGCACTATGGTATTCTAATAATAAGTGTTTGCGCTCCGCGTGGGGATGCGCCGCTTTTTCCGCGGCGAAACCGGACCGCGTCGTCACTGTTTTTTTGAGGTAAAGGCATCCAAAAACGGGATAACAGGGATGCCTTTTGAAAAGAACGGGCAGGAACCCGTGTCAACACAAAAGAAAAAAATCTGATGAAAAAAGGAAAGTGATATCGATATTATGAAAGAAAAACTGAAAATCATACCGCTGGGCGGCCTCAACGAGATCGGCAAGAACATGACCGTGATCGAATACGGGAACGATATCGTTGTGGTGGACTGCGGTGTCGCGTTTCCGGACGACGACATGCTGGGCGTGGATCTGGTCATACCGGATACGACCTACCTCAAGCGCAACCTGAACAAGCTGCGCGGCTATGTCATCACGCACGGTCATGAGGATCACATCGGCGCGATCCCGTATGTGCTGCGCGAATGCAACGCGCCGATCTATGCGACGCGGCTGACCTGCGGCATCATCGAGACCAAGCTCTCCGAGCATAAGATGCCGCAGAAGGTGAAGCTCAACCATGTGCGGGCGGGCGATTCGATCAAACTCGGGTGCTTCAGGGTGGAATTCATCCATACCAATCACTCGATCGCGGATTCGGTCGCGCTGGCTATCACCACGCCGCTGGGGACGATCCTGCACACAGGCGACTTCAAGATCGACCTGACGCCGGTTTCTGGTGAGATGATCGACCTGGTGCGCATCGGCGAACTGGGGAAAAAGGGTATCCTGGCACTGATGAGCGATTCGACCAACGTCGAGCGGCCGGGCTATACGCCGAGTGAAAAGATCGTCGGCAAGTCGCTGGAGAAGTTTATCACGGAAAGTGACCAGCGTATCATCATCGCGACGTTCGCCTCCAATGTGTCCCGTTTGCAGCAGATACTCGACATTGCAGCCAAAGCAGGGCGCAAGGTCGCGGTCTGCGGGCGCAGCATGGAGAAGATATCCAAGGTTGCGACCGAACTGGGGTACCTGAAGGACTCCGGCAAGGTGATGATTGATATTGCCGAGATCAAGCGCTATCCGCGCAGCCGGTTGATTATCGTTTCTACCGGCTCGCAGGGCGAGACCATGTCCGCCCTGTACCGCATGGCATACGGCAGCCATAAGCAGGTCGAGGTCAACACAGGCGACCGTATCCTGATCGCTGCTTCTGCCATCCCGGGCAATGAGAAGTCGATCAACAATATGGTCAATGAGCTGTATAAGCAGGGTGCGGAGGTCATTTATGACCGTTCAGCCGCGATCCATGTTTCCGGCCATGCGTGCCAGGAGGACCTCAAGCTGATGCTGGGCCTGTGCAAGCCGAAGTACTTCATCCCCGTACACGGCGAATACCGCATGCTGATGCAGCATGCAGGGCTGGCGCGCGAAATGGGCGTCAACCCGAAGAACATCCTCATTACCGAGATCGGCCGGCCG
The DNA here is from genome assembly GCF_032769475.1 of Intestinibacillus sp. NTUH-41-i26. Lineage (GTDB taxonomy): Bacteria > Bacillota > Clostridia > Oscillospirales > Butyricicoccaceae > Agathobaculum > Agathobaculum ammoniilyticum. The sequence continues at coordinate 1,999,844 of NZ_CP136477.1, read as the reverse complement.
GTCGAAATCAGCGAGAATTCCGCGCGTTTGGGCAATCCCGTGCCTGCAGGACGCCTGCTGGTGGACGGCCTTGGTATCGGCGACGTTGGCACGGCGGTGCTGCGCGACCGCAAGCATCTCTCTGAGGACGGCCTGCTGGTCGTCGTTGTGACGGTAGACGCAACAACGGGCGTGGTCATTGCAGGGCCGGATATCGTATCCCGCGGCTTTGTGTATGTAAAGGAAGCCGAGGATCTGATGGAGGAGCTGCGCAATATATCCCAGATGGCACTCGACCGCTGCGCGGCGGAGAATCTGCGCGACTGGAACAGTCTCAAGTCCGCGATCAAGGGCGATGTGAGCGATTACCTGTTCAAAAAAACAAAGCGCAGCCCGATGGTGCTGCCGATTATTATGGAAATCTGACGTGGGAAAGCGGGGGGCGCTGGCAGCCCGTTTCCACGAAACAAAAAAACGACCGCTCAAAGCGGTCGTTTTTTCGTTTGCTTTCTATAGCCCGCGCAGAGGAAAGGCGCGGAAATGGCGATTGTCCGCCGATGGGCCGCTGTGATATAATAGCCGTGAAACACACATTAAATACATCATTATACCATCAGCGGCACTTAGCGGCCGACTCAGGCAAAAAAAGTGCGGGCCGCTGTGGTATAATAGAAACAAAGCGGGCAAACCGAAAGGCCGCGTACGGAGGAGAATCGGATATGAAGAAATGGTATGACGAGGAGTATGCGTTTGAGATCGAGGTAACCGGATTCCTGCGCGGCGACCATACGGAGCGGTACTGCAGGAACGGCGAGGAGGTCGGGGACAAGTACACCTGCACCTATGGCTGCCCTGTAAACGGGCAGGGGCAGGGAATCTGTTCCAAAACCATGATGATGCTGTTCCCAATCATGGAGGCGGTCAGGAGCGGAGGCGATTTGGAGAATATCGGCGGTAGCGGCAGATATACCAAGGATATTGTGTGTCCGGACGGCTGCGTGCTGTTTCGGCTGACAGCGGAAAAGCTCGGGAATGAGAATTTCTTTAAGGGGAAGTTTTTTGACTGATCCGGGCGTTACAGCGCCCGCAAAAGAGACAAGGAGGGACAAAGTATGAAAACGGAACGGGTATGGAAGATGTATTGGAGCGCGACGGGGACGACAAAAACCGTCGTATCCGCGATAGCGGACCGGCTCGCGGCAGAGCTGGGGCTTGCTGTGGAGACATATGATTTTACGCTGCCGGCGGCGCGGCGGACCGCGCCGGAGTTCGCGGCGGGGGACGTGGTCGTTTTCGGTACGCCCACCTATGCGGGGCGCGTGCCGAACGTACTGCTCAAATACCTGGAAACGGTAAAGGGCGGCGGCGCGGCGGCAATTCCGGTCGTGACATTCGGCAACCGCGCGTTTGACGACGCGCTGATCGAGTTGCGCGATATTTTGACGGATAACGGTTTCCGCCCGTTTGCGGGGGCGGCGTTCGTTGGGGAGCATTCCTTTTCGAAAACGCTGGCGGCGGGACGTCCGGATGTGGACGACCTGCTGCTTGCGGCGCAATTTGCCGGACAGGCGGCCGCGCGGCTGGCCGGGGTGGATGGGCAGACGCCTCCGGTCGAAGTGCCGGGCCGCGCGCGGGAGGCGCGTACCTATTACCAGCCGCGCGACCGCGCGGGCAATCCGGTGGACATCCGAAAGGTAAAGCCGCTGACCGGCGAAGCCTGCGACCAGTGCGGAATTTGCGCCGCGGTATGCCCGATGGGGTCGATCAATCCGGAAAACGTGCGGGAATACACGGGCATCTGCATTAAATGCGGCGCCTGCGTCAAAAAATGCCCGCAGGGCGCGAAATATTATGACGACGCCGGTTACTTATACCATAAGACCGAGTTGGAGGAGGGCTACAAACGCCGCGCGGAGGTCAGGCTGTTTTTCTAAAGCCAATCATAAAAGGCTGACGCATAGCGTCAGCCTTTATACATGCCGATTTTTTGCAGCTCCTTTATCATGTCCGGAACCGTCTGGCCCGCGATTTCCAGGCGCGAGGCAGACCCCGGGTACTCGGCCGAGAACGTATCCCACGCGGTGACAAGGTGCGCGGTCGGAACGGCGCCGAACTGCTCGAGCAGCGCTTCAAAGCGGCCGTTTCGCGGGCTGTAAAGAGACAGAACCTTGTATTTCTGCACGAAAAGCTCCTCCTCGGTTGCGAGCGAGCCAATAGCGAACGCGGAAAGCCCATCCTGATAGAGCAGCTCTCCGTATCCGTCCAGGATCAGGGTGAGCTGCTTTTTGGTCATGCCGTCCAGATACCACACCTCGTCGGATTCCGCGTCCGGATGGATGGCGAGGAACAGCGGCTCCTCCAGCTCCGCATAAAACGAGCGGACAAAATCAGGCAGCTTTTCAAAGCTGAGGTTGCAGGTCAGGGTGTCGCTGTTCCGCTGGTATTGCTCGGACAGCTTTTCGGGGAAGGGGACGGTAACGCCCGCGGCGGTTTGAAACATGGCGGATACTCCTTTTTATCGATCAAATAGGCAGGGGTTACAGGCGGATGCTGATCTCACCCGAGGACAGCGTGCGCACGGCGCCCTGCGCGTCACGGACAAGCAGATGTCCGTTTCCGTCAAGGCCGGTGCAGTCGGCCTGGTACTTTCCGGCGGGGGTGATGACGGTGACCGGTCTGCCGATGCAGCACAGTCGGCTCCGGTACCGGTCAAGCAGCTCAGCCTCGCGGCCGCTCTCCAGCAGGGTGTAGGCGCGTTCGAAGCGGGACAACACCGCCGCCGCAAAGGCGGCGCGGCGCGGAACTGCGCCGAATTCGCTCAGGGCGCCCGCCACCTGTCGCACCTCCTCCGGCCAGGCCGGATTGGGGCGCAGGTTTACCCCGATGCCCACGACCAGCGAGCTGACCGTACCCGTCTCGCCTTCGATAGTGGCTTCGGTCAGGATGCCGCACAGCTTACGCCCATGCATCAGGACATCGTTAACCCATTTGATCTGCGGACAGAAGTCGGCGGTGCGCTCGATCGCTTCGGCCACCGCGACCGCGGCCGCTATGGTGACGAACTGGATATGCGACAGCGGGAGCGAGGGATGCAGCAGGATGGTCTGGTATACGCCGGTACCCGCGGGGGGCGGAGAATGAGCGTCCCAGCCGCCCGCGTCCGCCGGTCTGCGCCTCGGCAAGCAGGGTGAAGCCGTGCGGACGGTGGAGGTACCGTTCCTTGAGCACGGTGTTGGTAGAGGTGAGCGAGGGGAAAACCAGCATGTCGCGTCCGACAAAATCCGTGTCCAGCAGAGCCTGGACGCCGGCTGCGGTCAGGCTGTCGTCATCCGGCGCAAGGCGGTAGCCTTCGCCGGGGACCCCGTCGATTGCAAGCCCTTCGCTGCGCAGCACGCCGATCGCCTTGTGTACCGCCGCGCGCGACACGCCCAGCCGCTCCGCGAGCATACCGCCCGACAGACGTTCTCCCCGCGCCTGTTCCAGCGCCCGCAGCACCGCGTCCTTGACTGCCAACCGAATCATCCCCCTGTACCTGATGAGTCATGTTCTATATTGTGCCGTCCGCTTTTTATGCGGGACACGCGTTCCTTTCTATTGTAAACGAAAAGGGGAAAGAGTACAATAGAAAATAGCTTAGGAAAAGTAAGAGAGGGCATAATGTGAAGAGCAAACAGGAGATACTGGCCGCGCTCGCGCGGTCGAACGAAGAACGGCTGTTGCTCGCGGGGCTGCTGGACAAGGAGCAGACCTGCGTGTCGCGCGGCTATCTGACGCATACCAAATTCCTTGACCCGAACGAGCGCGCGATCTGCGCGGAGGCGGTGCGGCTGAGTGGTGCGGCGGGGCATGCGCTGTTTTGGGGCGGTTATGAGGACGCCGAGCGGGGTGTATACCTGTTTTATCCGGACTATCTGGATGGGGACGGCGCCAGACAGGCCGCGCCGCTCGCGCTGCTGCGCGCGCACAAGCGCAAAGAGGATGCGCTGACCCACCGCGACTATCTGGGCGCGCTCATGGGGCTGCAGATCGAGCGGGCGGTCGTCGGCGATATTCTGGTACATGACGAAGGGGCGGACATCCTGGTGCTGGAGGAAATGGCGGATTTCATTCTGCTGCATTTTTCCAAGGCTGGCAGAAAACAAATTTCGCTTACCAGGGAGGTAATCGGGAACCTCAAGGCGGCTTCCGTCGTCGAAAAAAGCGGAAGCGGATCGGTCGCGTCGCCGCGGCTGGACAGCGTGGTGGCGCTGGTGTTTGGCTTGCCGCGGGCAGAGGCGCAGGCGCGGATTGAGAAAGGGCTGGTGTTCCTGAACCACATGCCCTGCCTCAAGCCGGAGCGTCAGGTGGACGAGGGCGACCGGCTGACCGTGCGCGGCCTAGGCCGCGCGCGGATCGAGGCGTTCGGCGGCACCAGCCGCAAGGGAAGGCTGTTTATCAATTTTGTTAAAACGGTATGAAGAGAATGCCTGTTGTCAAAACCGCCTCGGTATGGTACACTGATGACAACAGCAATAAGGGGTGTTTAGATATGAAAAAACGATGGTTGTCTTTTCTGCTGAGCGCGGCCATGCTGGTCGCGATGCTCCCAACGGCTCTCGCAGCGTCCGATATCGAGTCGCATTGGGCAAAAAGTTACATCGAATATCTTGACCGCGAGGGCGTGATCAATCCCAGCGCGACAACAGGCAATTATGAGCCCGACCGCGATATGACACGCGCGGAGTTTATGCGGTATATCAACCGCGCGTTCCATTTCACGGAGACGACCTCCATTTCCTATACGGATGTCCCGTCGAACGCCTGGTATTATGAAACCATCCAGATAGCGGAGCGGTATGGTTACATCAACGGCACGGGAAACAATAAAATGGAGCCGGAGGGTAAAGTGACCCGCGAGCAGGCCGCGGTCATCATCGGCCGTCTGTTCAAGGCCGACCCGGGAAACGTTTCCCCGTCCGACCTGACGTTTACGGACAAGAGCCAGGTGTCCGACTGGGCCGCGGGATACATCAAGGCCGCGGCGGACAAGGGCTTTATCGCGGGCTACAGCGACGGCACGTTTAAGCCGGGCAAGGTTGTGTCGCGCGGCGAGGTCGCGAAGATCCTGTATTATTATCTGGGGACGTCGCTTTCCACGGCCGGCAAGGCTTACACCGGCGCGGATCTGAAAACCGATACCACCAATGTGACAATATCGGAAAACTGCACGCTGTCCGATGCGGCGATTCAGGGAGACCTGTACATCACCGAGGGTCTCGGCTCGGATGCCGTGACGCTGACCAATGTTACGGTCAACGGTTCGATCATCGTGTCCGGCGGCACGGTTACAATGGTAAATACGACGAGCGACCATATGATTGTTTCGTCTCCGATGGGGCGCCTGATGCAGGTAACTGCAACAGGCGCTACGCACATCAAGCAGACCGAGGTGCAGACCGCAGCTACTCTGTATGAAAAAGGGCTGACAACCACGGGGTATGAGGGATATGCGGATGTTGTTGTGAACGGCGGGGAGCGCGTCTCGCTGACGTTGGACGCGAACGTGACAAACCTGACGCTCGAGGACGAAGCCACGGTCAGCACAACTGCGGGCGCAGCGGTTTATCACCTGACTGCGGATAAGGCCGCGTCCATCACGGGCTATGGTTCGGTCTATCAGGCGGATATCAATGCGGACGGGGTCAGCTTCGCAAGCAGCGTCACGGTTTCCGGCTATACGCTCGGCCGCGGGGTGACAGCCACGATCGGCGGGCAGTCGGTCAGCGTTTCAAGCACGGCGGGCGTGGAGCCGGCAAGCATCAGCGTCGATCTGAACGACCTGTCCGCGCTGGGCAGTGGGGTAAATATTTCGCTGCCTTCCGGAAAATCGGTATCCTCCGTGACATGCGACGGCGCGACCCTGTCCCCGTCGGTCGCTTACAACACGAGCGGCTCGGGGATCCGGCTGCTGACCTCCTATCTCGGCACGCTGACGCGGGGCAGCCATACTCTGGTGCTTACGCTTTCGGACGGCAAGCGGTCGAGCATCGCGGTCACGGTAACCAATTCCTCGGCCACCGCGGACGCGGAAGAGCTGGTATTCGACCGGTACTATAAGTCGTCCGGCTTCAAGGACCTGAACGTTAAGCTGGACGGGGTCGGCGCGGAAAGCGATATCGTGCGCGTTGTGCTGGGGCTGTCAGGCATCGATTATGGGTTTAACAATTCCACGCGGGCGCTGGTGCTGCGGCGCGGCCTGCTGGCCCAACTGCGTGCGGGTACATATACCGTGGCGGTGGACCTGGCGAACGGGGAGCAGCGGACGATCAACCTGACGGTGGAGGATTCCACACCCGAGGGCGTCAACATCTTTGTGGCGGAATATGACACCTATGTGCCGAGCGAGCCTGACTTCGCGCTGCCGCTCAGCCGGCTCACTGTCCGCAACGTCACCGCAGTCAAAAACAGTTCGGTGCAGACGCTGAAGGAGGGGACGGACTACCAAGTATCGGATAAAGCCCTGACCCTTACCAAAACCGCGCTCGAGAACTTCCGCCGTTCGAGCGGATATGTGGAATTTTCCGTGACGATGTCGGACAATTCGGTATATACGCTGGTCATCGATTACATTTAAGCAGCGGACAAAAAAAAGGCCGCCGGTTCCGCCGGCGGCCTTTGCCTGTTTGGAGTTATCGCTCGCACTGCCAGAAAAACGCCGAATAAGGGGGCAGCTCGCTGCCGCCGCCGAAATCGTGCGGCGCGCCGGTGATCAGATCGACCGCCCGACCGCATTTCGCGTCAAAATGCGCGGTGTAGGGGTGGTCGTCAATGTTGACCGCCACAAGAACGCGTTCACCCTCGCAGGCGCGCTCCCAGATGCACTGTCTGTTGGTCAGGACGACCTGTCTGAAATCGCCGTAACACAGCGCCTTGCTGCCGCGGTGCGCCTTTGCCAGCGCGGTGATCCAGCCGGTCAGCTCGTTCCACTCCGGCGCATCGAACGCGGGACGCAGTGCGTCGTCGCCCTCGCGCTTTTCGCCCTTGGCACCCCATTCGCTCCCATAGTAGAGGCAAGGGATGCCCGGCATGCCGAACAGCAGCGCGTAAATCAGCGGCAGGTGCCTGGGGTTCTGCAGGATGGACGCGGCGCGCGTGACATCGTGATTGTCCGCAAACCCCAGCAGATGCTTGCCGCGGTAGAGCGTCCAGTTTTCCGGACCGAACTGGCGCAGCAGGGAATGGGTGATCTCGAACAGGTTCATGCTGTTCAGGGAGGAATACAGGCCCTTGTAGCATTCATAATTGGTGCAGGAATGCAGCATGCCCTCTCCCACGAACTGGTTATAGTCGCCGTGCAGCAGCTCGCCGACGAGGAAAAAGTCGGGCTTGAGCGTGTCGCAGAACGCGCGAAGCTGGCGGAGGAAATCCTTATCCAGGCAGTAGGCCACGTCAAGGCGCAGCCCGTCGATATCGAACTCGTCTACCCAAAGCCGGATGCAGCCGAAGATATGCTGTACGACCGCGGGGTTTTTCAGGTTGAGCTTGACCAGCTCATAGTGTCCCTCCCAGCCCTCGTACCAGAAACCGTCGTTATAGCCCGAATTGCCATCGAATGAAATATGGAACCAGTCCTTATAGGGGGAATCCCATTTTTTCTCCTGCACGTCGCGGAAAGCCCAGAAGCCGCGGCCGACATGGTTGAACACGCCGTCGAGCACGACACGGATGCCGTTCTGGTGCAGCGCGGTGCAGACCGAGGCAAAGTCCTCGTTCGTGCCCAGGCGGCAGTCCACCTTGCGGAAATCGCGGGTGTCGTAGCCGTGGCTGTCGGATTCAAAAAGCGGGGAAAAATATACGGCGTTGCAGCTAAGCCTGGCGATGTGCTCCGCCCAGCGGCCGGCTTTCCGGATGCGGGGTACGGTTTGGCCATCGTTGACGCGCGGCGCGCCGCAGAAGCCGATCGGATAGATCTGATAGAATACGCTTTCATAAGCCCACATAGGTGTAAGCTCCTTTCTGCTCCCTCTGGGGATATAGTAATAGTATACACGATGGACGCGGCAAAACCAAGCGAAAGCGGAAACTTTACATCTGCACGGCGGAACCGTGCAAATAATAATAAAAAATGCTTGCAAAGGGAGGTGCGATGTGGTATTATTAATCGGTAACACGGGCATTCCTCTGCTTATTTTCAGAAAATAGGGCAAGAATGTCTAAGACGAAAGGATGACAGAAAAATGGATCTGGTCAAAGTACTGTCCGAGCAGCAGCTCAAGAGCGACCTGCCGGAGCTCAAGATCGGCGATACCGTTAAGGTACACGCGAAGATCAAGGAAGGCAACCGTGAGCGTATTCAGGTGTTTGAGGGCATCATTATTGCCAAGAAGCACGCTGGTGTGAACCAGACGGTTACCGTGCGCCGCATCTCTTACGGTGTAGGCGTTGAAAAGACGTTCCCGGTACACTCCCCGAACGTAGCGAAGTTCGAGGTTGTGCGCAGCGGTAAGGTCCGCCGCGCCAAGCTGTACTACCTGCGCGGCCGCGTGGGCAAGGCTGCCAAGGTTGCCGAGAAGGTTTGAGAACAACCAAATACAAAAACGGGGAGCGTCATGCTCCCCGTTTTTGTATCAGCGGCGGATGGTCTTCTGTCTGCGGAGCCGGCTGAGAAGCCCTTGAAAGCGCAGGCGCGGAGGATTTGGGCTTGCATAGCAGGCGATATATAGCTATAATAAAATCGTATGTTTATCTTTTTGGAGGAATTATTCATGCAGGAAACGCAGACCGAAGAGAAAAAAGAAGGCGGAGGGTCGTTTCTCCAGCGAGCTGTTCAGCTGGGGAGAATCCCTGATGACTGTGCTGATATTTTTTGTCGTCGTATTCACCTTTTTTGTGCGCCTGATCGGTGTGGACGGGACATCGATGTACCCGACGCTGGAGGATCACAGCATCATGCTGGTCAGCAACCTGAATTACACGCCGGAAAAGGGTGACATTGTCGTGCTGCGCAAGGAGGGCTTTTATGGGGACCAGCCGATCGTCAAGCGCATCATCGCGACCGGCGGCGATACGGTGGACATCGATCCGGTCACGGGGGATGTGCTGGTAAACGGTGAGGCGCTCGACGAGCCGTATATTGCAGAAAAGATTAACACGCTGGAGAAAATGGGCGACATGACCTATCCGCAGACCGTGCCGGAAGGCTGCATCTATGTGCTGGGCGACAACCGTAATTACTCGACCGACAGCCGTTGGTCCAGCCTGGGCATGGTGGATGAGCGGTATATCCTGGGGCATGTGCTGAGCGTGGTATACCCGTTCAGCGCATTTGGATCGGTGGCGTAACGCGATGAATATACAATGGTATCCCGGACACATGACAAAAACCCGCCGGCAGATGGCGGAATATATCAAGCAGGTAGATGCGGTGTGCGAGGTTGTCGACGCGCGCATCCCCCAAGTCTCGCGCAATCCCGATATGGATCAAATCGCGGCGGGAAAGCCGAGGCTGATGGTGCTGAACCGGATCGATCTGGCCGATCCGGCGATGACTGCCGCGTGGGCGAAACATTTCCGCGCGCAGGGCATGGCGGTCATTGAAACCGACAGCCGCGCGGGGACGGGGACGCAGGCGTTTGCAGGCGCGGTGCGCTTGTTGCTCGCGGACAAGATCGCGGCGTGGAATGAGAAGGGGCTGGTCGGGAAGGCGGTCCGCGTGATGGTGGTTGGTATTCCGAACGTGGGCAAGTCCACGTTTATAAACCGTATCCTCGGGCGAAAGTCCGCCAAGGCGGCGGACAAGCCGGGCGTGACGCGCGGCAGCCAGTGGTTCCGTGTGGAAAACGGCATCGACCTGCTCGACACGCCGGGCATCCTGTGGCCGAAGTTTGACGATGAGCGGGTTGGCATCCTGCTGGCGTGTACCGGAGCGATCAAGGACGACATCCTGGATGTGGAAACGCTCGGCTGCAGGCTGATGGAGCTGCTCGCGGTGCAGGCGCCGCAGGCAATTGCTGGCCGGTATGGCGTCGTGATGCCGGAGGAAAGCGATTCCTTGGGCTACGACCTGCTTCAGCAGGCGGGCCGGCGGCGCGGTTTTCTGCTGCGCGGCGGTGAGATCGATACCGAGCGCATGGCCCGCATCCTGCTCGACGAGTTTCGGGGCGGGGTGCTGGGGAGGATCACGCTTGAGTGCGCCGAATGAAACCACGGTTTCATTCGCGGGAGGACGCACCGCGCGGCGCGGATGCGTCCAGGGCCGCGAAAAGCGCGTCCAGAGGACACACTTTTCTCCGCTTTTTTATGATAATTCGGACGTTGCTTCGCGGCATCTGAATTATCTGCTCTATGCGCGCTGCGGCGTGGGGAGCTTTCATTATCCATTCCAAAGAGGTCGTTGTGATGACGTGGGAATTTGAGCAAAAGGCATGGGCGGCGGGCTATTCCGCAGTCTGCGGCGTGGATGAGGCGGGCCGCGGCCCGATCGCGGGGCCGGTGTGCGCGGCGGCGGTTATCCTGCCGGGCGGCGTCCAGATCGAAGGGCTGAACGACTCGAAAAAGCTCAGCGAGAAAAAGCGGGAAGCGCTGTTCGACGTGATTACGGAGAACGCGCTCGCTTGGTCGGTTTCGTTGGTGGATGAAAAGACGATCGACGAGATTAACATACTGCAGGCCACCTATCGCGCGATGCGGCAGGCGGTCGAGGGCCTGACCCGTCCAGCCGACTTCGCCTATGTGGATGGCAACCGCTCCGAGGGGCTCGGCTTGCCGCATGAATGCGTGGTCGCGGGCGATGCGAAGATCCCATCGGTCGCGGCGGCCTCCATTCTCGCCAAGGTGACAAGGGATCGGCTGATGCGCCGGTTTGCGGAGCAGTATCCGGCATATGGTTTTGAAAAGCATAAGGGGTATGAGACACGGGCGCACGACCAGGCGCTGCTTGCCAACGGGCCATGCCCGATCCACCGGAGGACCTTCCTGAGAAAGTTTTACCAAAAGCATCCGGAGGCGCCGCGATGAAAGGCGCGTGGGGGGAGCGCGCGGCGCGCGCCTTTTTGGAGCAGCGCGGCTACCGCACGGAGGCGACCAATTTCCGCACCCGCTTCGGGGAAATCGACATGATTGCGCGGGATGGGAAATATATTGTATTTATCGAGGTCAAGACGCGGAAAAACGACCGCTTCGCCGCAGCGCGCGAGCATGTGACCGCAGCCAAGCAGGCGCGCGTCATCGCGGCGGCGGAGGCCTGGCTGCAGGCGCATCCGTCCGGCCTTCAGCCGCGGTTTGACGTGATAGAAGTTTATGGCGAGGAGGGCGCGCCAGTCCCACCGCGCATCAACCATCTGGAAAACGCCTTTGGAGGGTGAGTATGAAGCTGTTCGACCTGCACTGCGACACGCTGTACGAGTGCTGCGAAACCGGCAGGAGCCTGCGGGAAAACGACCTGCATGTGAACCGCGCCGCCGCACGGAAATACCGCCACTATGCGCAGTTTTTCGCCCTGTTCTGCGGGGCGCGGGCACCTTCGGAGACGCTGGCGCGGGAGCGGGACTGCCTGCTTGACACGCCGGCGGACCGCCGCTTGGAACGTATGCTGGAAACCGCGCGGCGCGAGTTCGCGGATAATGCGGATTGGCTGTCGTTCTGCCGCTCGGCGGACGATTTGGCGGAGGCGGCGCGGGGCGGCAAGGCCGCAGCCTTTTTGTCCATCGAGGGCGCGGAACTGCTGCCGGACCGTCCGGACGCGCTGGATAACGCCTACGAGGCGGGCGTCCGGCTGCTTACCGTGACGTGGAACTACCGCAGCCGTTTCGGCTGCCCCGCGACGCTCGATCAGGAGGAGGGGTTGACGAACGCGGGGCGGGAGCTGGTGCGCGGCTGTGCGGACAGGGGGATCATCGTTGACGTGTCGCATTTGTCCGAGCAGGGCTTCTGGGACGTGTGCGAGACGATTGACGGTCCGTTTGTGGCGTCGCACAGCGATTCGCGCGCGCTGTGCCGGCATCCGCGCAATCTGACCGACCGGCAGTTTGCCGAGATCACGCGGCGCGGCGGGCTGGTCGGCATCAACCTGTACACGCCGTTTTTGGTGCGGCAGAGCGATTCGACCATCGAGGATGCGATCGACCATATCGAGCATTTTCTGGGGCTGTATGGGGAACGGACAGTTGCGCTGGGCTGTGATTTCGACGGATGCGACGAATTGCCGGCCGGTATAGACGGGCTGGGCGACCTGTACCGTCTCGCGGACCGGATGCTCGCGTTGGGGTACCGGCAGAGCACGGTGGACGGCCTGTTTTATGATAACGCATTTGCGTTTGTACAAAAAATGTTGTAAAAACTGCGGAGGTTTAACAATATGGATTATGTAAGCACAAGAAACAAAGCGGCTAGGGTGACCGCAGCCTATGCAATCGCCAACGGCATCGCGCCGGATGGCGGCCTGTACTGCCCAACCGGCTTTCCGGCACTTGCCGCGGAGGACTGGGAAGCGCTGGCGGGCATGGACTATAAGGGGCGCGCGGCATGCATCCTCGGCAAATTCCTGACGGATTTTTCGGCAGAGGAGCTTGCGGACTACGCGGCCAAGGCCTATGCGGATGAGAAATTCGGCGGCGCGGATACCGCGCCGGTCGTGGCGCTCGGCGGGGGCAGGAATATGCTCGAGCTGTGGCATGGGCCGACCTGCGCGTTCAAGGACATGGCGCTGCAGATGTTGCCGCATCTGTTGACCGCCTCGCTGCGCAAAACGGGCGAAACGCGTACAGCCTGCATCCTAGTGGCGACATCGGGCGACACGGGAAAGGCTGCGCTCGATGGGTTCCACGATGTGCAGGGAACCAAAATCATGGTTTATTATCCGGTGGATGGCGTGTCCCCCATGCAGAAGCTGCAGATGGTCACGCAGGAGGGCGGAAACGTCGAGGTGGTTGCCATCCGCGGCAATTTCGATGACGCGCAGAGCGCGGTCAAGCGCATCTTCACGGATGAAAAAACGCGCGAGGAGCTTGATCGGGACGGGATGATGCTGTCATCGGCCAATTCGATCAATTGGGGCCGTCTGGCACCGCAGATCGCTTACTATGTGTCGGCTTACTGCGATATGGTCAAAAGCGGCGCGGTGGAAATGGGCGAAAAGATCAATATCTGCGTCCCGACCGGAAATTTCGGCAACATCCTGGCAGCGTATATTGCAAAGCGGATGGGGCTGCCGGTGAACAAGCTGATCTGCGCCTCCAACCGCAACAATGTGTTGACCGACTTTTTCAAAAAAGGCGGCGCGTATGACCGGAATCGGGATTTTTACACCACAACCTCCCCGTCAATGGATATCCTGATCTCCTCCAATCTGGAACGCCTGCTGTTCTTTGCTTCGGATTACGACGACAAGCTGGTCGCGGAGCTGATGGACAAGCTCGCGCGCGGCGGCAGCTATCAGGTCGCAAAGGATGTGTTTGCGAAAATCGATGCGGACTTCGACGCGGGCTGCTGTGACGACCGTGCCGCCGCGGAAACTATCCGGACGCTGTGGGAGACCGAGCATTACCTGTGCGATACGCATACGGCGGTTGCGGTGCGGGTATACGAGGATTACCGCGTCCGCACGGGAGATGAGACGCCGGTTGTGATCGCGTCCACGGCGTCGCCGTTCAAGTTCTGCCGTTCGGTTATCGAGGCGCTCGGCGGGACGCTGGAAAAGGACGACGTGACCCAGCTTGACGTACTGACCGCGCTGACGAACACCCCGGCGCCCTCACCGCTCGCCGCGTTGGCGGGCAGGCCCCCGCGCTTTGAGCGCGTGGTGGACAAGGCTGATATCCTTTCGACCGTCAGCCTGCTGCGGGATCTGTAAGCATGGCGCTGTATACGCTGGCCGACCTGCATCTGGCCACGGGTGTGGAAAAGCCGATGGATATTTTCGGCGGCCGCTGGCAGGGACATACGGACAAGATCGTAACACATTGGCGCGCACTCATCGCGCCGGAGGATACCGTTGTGCTGGGAGGGGATATTTCCTGGGGCATCAGCCTTGCGGAAGCAAGGGGGGACTTCGCCCTGATCGACGGGCTGCCGGGCAGAAAGCTGATACTCAAGGGGAACCACGACCTTTGGTGGGAGACCGCGGCAAAAATGCACCGTTTTTTAGGGGAAAACAGCTTTTCCACGATCGATTTCCTGCATAACAACTGTTTTTTCTATGGCGAAACCGCATTGTGCGGTACGCGCGGCTGGCCGTTTGAGGAGGACTTCTCCGACCCCCATAACGAGAAAATATTCCGGCGCGAGTTGCTCCGACTGGAGGCATCGCTCAAGCTGGGCGCGGCGGCGGAGCCGGAGGAGATCATCTGCTTCCTGCATTACCCGCCGCTGTACGCGGGTTTCCGCTGCGGGCCGATGATCGAGCTGATGCAGCGGTACGGCGTCAGGCGGTGCATTTACGGCCACCTCCACTCGGAAAGCCTGCGCTACGCGGTCGAGGGTGTGCATGAGGGGATAGAATGGCGGCTGGTTTCGGGAGATCATGTGGATTTCACCCCGATTTTTCTGAAAAAGTAGAAAAAAGTATGGAAATCCTTATAATAATCTGGTAGAATAACTTAGATACAACAAAGTATTCAAGTAAGGAGTTTGGCAACATGGAACTGAAAAATACGGAAAAGCAGGAGCACAGCGTTGTCGCGCTGACGATCGAGGTAACCAAGGCGGAGTTTGAGGCTGCTAAGGACAAGGCGTTCAAGAAAACCGGCAAAAATATCACGGTCCCGGGCTTCCGTAAGGGCAAGGCGCCGCGCAAGATGATCGAAAAGCTGTACGGCGAGGGCGTGTTCTTTGAAGAGGCTTTTAATATTGTATATCCGGAAGCGATGGATATGGCCGTGGAGAAGTCCGGTATCAAGCCGGTGGGCCGCGCGGACGTTGACCTGGGCGACCCTGCGGAAGAGGGCGGCCTGACCATCATCGCCAAGGTGCCGGTCGAGCCGGAGGTCGAGCTGGGCGAATATAAGGGCATTGAAGTGGAAAAGGAAACGGTCAAGGTCCTCGCCGCGGACGTCAAGGCTGAGCTGAACCGTCTGGCGCAGCGCAACGCGCGCACGGAAACGGTTGACCGCAAGGCGAAGAAGAACGACACAGTCGATCTGGACTTCGAGGGCTTTGTCGACGGCCAGCCGTTTGACGGCGGCAAGGCGGAGCATCACGCGCTGACGCTCGGCTCGGGTTCGTTCATCCCAGGCTTTGAGGACCAGTTGATCGGCTGCAAGGCGGGCGACGAGAAAGACGTTGTCGTAACCTTCCCAGAGGAGTACCATGCCAAGGAGCTGGCCGGCAAGGAGGCTGTGTTCAAGTGCAAGGTGCATAAGGTTGAGGAAACCATCCTGCCGGAAATGGACGACGAGTTCGCCAAAGACGTGTCCGACACCTGCGAAACGCTCGACGACCTGAAAAAGGAGATCAGCGACCGCCTGAAGGCGCAGCGTCAGGAAGCGGCCGAGCACGATTTTGAGGATAAGCTGATCGACGGCCTGATCGCGGTTATGAAAGCGGACATCCCGCAGGCCATGATCGAGAACCAGATCGACTCCGCCGTACAGGATTTCGGCTACCGCATGCAGATGCAGGGCATGGGGATGGAGCAGTACCTCAAGATGACCGGCACGGATATGAACACGTTCCGCGGCATGTTCCGCGAGCAGGCGGAGCGCCAGGTCAAGACCCGCCTCGCGTTGCAGAAGCTCGCTGCGCTGGAGAATATCGCAGTTTCCGACACGGAAGTGGATGAGGAATATGGTAAAATGGCGGAGCAGTACGGCATGGAGGTCGATAAGATCAAGGCTGCCGTTAATGCGGAGGCGCTGCGCGAGGATCTGAAGATCTCGAACGCGCTGGAGTTCCTCAAGAAAAATGCCAAGGTGAAAAAGCCGGCGGCCAAGAAAAAGTCCGCTGACGAAGCCGAGGCTGCGGAAGATGCGGCGGAGTGATCCGCTTTCCGCGCAAAAAGTATAAGGAGTGCGGGGCGGACGTGCAGCCGCCCCGGTAAAAAAGCCGCGGCACCGCGCGGCTCTTTTACGCTGGAACCCGCAGGGAGGAACCGGCGGCCGCCGTCTTTCTGCATGCGGGACGGAGGAGCGGGTGTTTCCGCGCCCTGTATCCCGCCGGATGGAAGCGCGCCGCATCCACCTCTCTTGGAAAGGAGTCTTAACGTGAGTTTAGTCCCAATGGTTATCGAGCAGACCGGACGCGGCGAGCGTTCGTTCGACATTTATTCCCGCCTGCTCAATGACCGCATCGTCATGCTCTGCGAGGAGGTCAATGACACGACCGCGTCGCTGGTCGTCGCTCAACTGCTGTATCTGGAGGCGCAGGATCCGGATAAGGATATCTCGCTGTATATCAACAGCCCCGGCGGTTCGGTCACGGCGGGCATGGCGATCTACGACACTATGAATTATATCAAATGCGATGTTTCGACCATCTGCATCGGCATGGCCGCCTCGATGGGCGCATTCCTGCTGTCTTCGGGCGCGAAGGGCAAGCGCTATGCGCTTCCCAACGCGGAGATTATGATCCATCAGCCCTCTGCGGGTACGCAGGGCCAGATCACGGATATGGCGATCCATCTCAAGCGGTTGGAGATCATCAAAAAGCGCATGAACAAGATCCTGTCGGAAAATACCGGCAAGCCGATCGAGGTCGTGACTGCGGACTGCGAGCGCGACAATTTCATGTCTGCGGAGGAAGCGGTAGAATACGGCTTGATCGATAAGGTGTTCGACAAGCATTGAGGAAACACAAAAAGGCAATTAGCCGGATAGAGGTGCCATATGCCGAATTATGATGATGAAAAAACGCTGAAATGCTCTTTCTGCGGCAAGCCGCAGAATCGGGTGCGCAAACTGATTGCCGGTCCGGGGCGTGTATATTTGCGACGAGTGCATCGGCGTATGCACCAGCATTTTGGACGATGAGCTGGATTTTTCCGCGGACGAACGCGAAGAAACCACGATGATCCAGCCCGAGCGCCTGCCGACCCCGCAGGAGCTTAAGGCCGTGCTCGATGAGTATGTCATCGGGCAGGACCGCGCGAAGGTCGCGCTGTCCGTTGCGGTATACAACCACTATAAGCGCATTTACCATCCGGATACCGAGGTGGAGCTGCAAAAATCCAATATTCTGATGCTGGGGCCGTCCGGTTCCGGCAAGACGCTGCTCGCACAGACGCTGGCCAAGACCTTGCAGGTCCCGTTCGCCATTGCGGACGCGACCACGCTGACTGAGGCCGGCTACGTGGGCGAGGATGTGGAAAACATCTTGCTCCGTCTGATACAGGCAGCGGATTTTGACGTGGAACTGGCGGAGCACGGTATTATCTATGTCGATGAGATCGACAAGATCGCCCGTAAGAGCGAAAACCCCTCGATCACGCGCGATGTGTCGGGCGAGGGCGTGCAGCAGGCGCTTCTCAAGATGCTGGAGGGTACGACGGCAAACGTCCCGCCGCAGGGCGGCCGCAAACATCCGCATCAGGAGTTTATCCAGATTGATACGACCAATATCCTGTTCATCTGCGGCGGCGCGTTCGATGGGATCGAGGGTATCATCCAGAGACGCATCGGCAAGCAGGGGATGGGCTTTGGGTCCGAGGTGAAGGGCAAGCAGGAGGATCAGACCGACCGCCTGCTGGCGCAGATCGAGCCGCATGATCTGATGAAATACGGCCTGATTCCCGAGCTGATCGGCCGCCTGCCGGCGATCGTGTCGCTGGATACGCTGGACGAAGCGGCGCTCGTGCGCATCCTGCAGGAGCCAAAAAACGCGCTTGTCAAGCAGTATGAGACGCTGTTTGCGATGGATGGCGTCGCGCTCTCGTTTGAGCCGGAGGCGCTCGCCAAGGTGGCGGAGATCGCGCTGCAGCGCAAGACCGGCGCGCGCGGGCTGCGTGGCGTGCTGGAAAGCGTGATGACCGATATCATGTTCCGTATACCGTCCGATGAGACGGTCAACCGCGTCACAATCACCCGCGATGTGGTAGAGGGCAAAAGCGAGCCGCTCCTGGGATACGGCGCGCGGCTTGCGCTGCCGCCCGCAGGGAAAAAGGACGCCGATGTCGAAAAACTGGCCATGCCGAATATAAGCGCATAAAACGATGAAAAATGTGGGCGGGACGTTCGTTTCGCCCGCTTTTTTGCTTTTTTGACAGTATGCGGCGCTTTACAAGCGACAAAAAATATACTATACTGACTTTATTCAACTATTTTCCGCAAGGAGAGGAACTATGATAGAAACAATCGGGACAACGCTGACGCGGCTGCCAGTGCTGCCGCTGCGCGGGCTGACAGCGTTTCCTCAAATGATTATTCATTTTGACGTGGGCAGAATGATGTCGATTCGCGCGCTGGAGGCGGGGATGAAGAACGGGCAGATGATTTTCCTGACCGCCCAGCGCGAGCTGAAAACCGATACCCCGTCGCCGGGCGACCTGTACCAGATGGGGACGGTGTGCATGATCAAGCAGATTCTGCGTCTGCCGGGCGACAATATCCGCGTTCTGGTCGAAGGGCGCAGCCGCGCGCTGGCGCACCAGTTCGTCAATCCGACGCGCGACGACGGCTGCATTTACGCCGAAGTGGAGGAACTGGAGGATTATTTCGAGGGCGTCACCGAGCGGCGTGCCCAAGCGCTCGTCCGCACGGCGCAGGAGCGCTTCGCCGAGTATGCGCAGCACGCGGCGCGCATTTCGTCCGATGTGGAGATGACGGTCGCCGCAGGCGGCGCGCCGGGCTGGCTGGCGGATTATATCGCGCAGAACCTCGCAGTCGACGTGTCCGCCAAGCAGGAGATCCTGGATGAGCTGAATGTGACGCGGCGCCTGGCCATGGTGATTCGCCTGCTGGGCGAGGAGACTGAAATCCTCAAGATCGAAAACGAGATACAGGACGAACTGAAAACGCAGATCGACAAGAACCAGCGGGAATACTATCTGCGGGAGCAAATCAAGGTCATCCAGG
This sequence comes from Intestinibacillus sp. NTUH-41-i26, assembly GCF_032769475.1. Lineage (GTDB taxonomy): Bacteria > Bacillota > Clostridia > Oscillospirales > Butyricicoccaceae > Agathobaculum > Agathobaculum ammoniilyticum. Next base: position 1,980,885 of record NZ_CP136477.1, on the reverse strand, counting down.
GGGAGTTGGGCGAACAGGACGCCGCTGCGGAAGCGGAGGAATACCGTAAGCGTGTGCTTGCCCTGCACCTGCCGCAGGAATGCGAGGAAAAGCTGATGAAGGAGGTCGACCGCTTTGCAAAGCTGGGTGGCTCGAACGCGGAGCAGGGCGTGGTTCGCACCTATCTGGATACCGTGCTGGAGCTGCCGTGGAACGGCAAAAGCGAGGAGCGGCACGATCTGCGGGCTGCGCAAGATATCCTTGATCGGGACCACTATGGTTTGAAAAAGGTCAAGGAGCGTATCATGGAGTTCCTGGCGGTCAAAGCGCTTGCGCCTGAGCTGAAAGGGCAGGTGCTGTGCCTGGTCGGACCGCCGGGTGTGGGCAAGACCTCAATCGCCAAATCGGTCGCGGAAGCGATGGGGCGCAATTACGCGCGCATGAGCCTGGGCGGCGTGCGGGACGAGGCGGATATCCGCGGCCACCGCAAGACCTACATCGGCGCGATGCCCGGCCGCATCATCGACGCGCTGCGCCGCGCGGGGACCGCCAATCCGCTTATCCTGCTCGACGAGATTGACAAGATGGGCAGCGACTTTCGGGGCGATCCGGCATCGGCCATGCTGGAGGTGCTGGACACCGAGCAGAATGTTGCGTTCCGCGATCATTACATTGAACTGCCGTTCGACCTGTCCGACGTACTGTTCCTGACAACGGCAAACGACCTGTCCACTGTGCCGCGCCCGCTGCTTGACCGCATGGAGGTCATCGAGCTGTCCTCCTATACGGAGGAGGAAAAGCGCCAGATCGCGCTGCATCACCTGCTGCCCAAGCAGATGAAAAAGCATGGCCTGCAGAAGTCCCAGCTTACGCTGAGCGAAAAGATGCTGGGAACGGTGATTGCCGGATATACGCGGGAAGCCGGCGTGCGGCGGCTGGAGCAGTTGCTCGCCAAGCTGTGCCGTAAAGCGGCCAAGCATGTTGCGGAAGGTGGGAAGCGGCTGATTGTATCGAGTAAAAATATGGAGAGCCTGCTCGGCGTGCCGCCCTACAAGGATGACGTGGTGAGCAAAAAGGATGAAGTCGGTATCGTCAACGGGCTGGCGTGGACAAGTGTCGGCGGCGAGATGCTCGAGGTGGAAGTGGCAGTCGTGCCGGGTACGGGCAAGATTGAGGTCACGGGCAACCTGGGTACAGTCATGCAGGAGAGCGCAAAAGCGGCGGTCACATTTGTTCGTTCGCGCGCGCAGACGCTGGATATCGACCCGATGTTCTACAAGGATAACGACCTGCATATCCATTTTCCAGAGGCCGCCGTCCCGAAGGACGGGCCTTCCGCAGGCGTGACGATCACGACCGCGTTGGTTTCCGCGCTGACCGAAGCGCCGGTGCGGCATGATGTCGCCATGACGGGCGAGGTAACACTGCGCGGCCGTGTGCTGCCGATCGGTGGCTTGCGGGAAAAGACTATGGCGGCGTACCGCGCAGGCATTAAGACGATAGTCATCCCCAAGGAGAACGAGCCCGACCTGCAGGATATCGAGCCGGTGGTGCGCGAGACGCTGCGGTTCGTTCCCGCCGCGCATATGGATACCGTGATGGAAACGGCGATCGATTTTTCGAAGCGGCCGGAAAAAAAGGAAGAAATCGGCGCGCGGGCCGGTCGCAAGGCGTACGGATGCGCCAGCGGCTCCGGTCGTACAGTAATGGAGGCGGGGAAGTATGCTCAATCTGCACAATGCGGAATTTCTCCGCTCTGCGGTGAAAGAAAGCGATTTCCCATCGGACAGACTGCCTCAGGTGGTGTTTGCCGGCAAGTCCAACGTAGGAAAAAGCTCGGTTATCAACAAACTGCTGGGCCGCAAAAACTTTGCGCGCGTCAGCGCGCAGCCGGGCAAGACCGTGCATATCAACTATTTCGTGATCGACAGGAAGATGTATCTGGTCGATCTACCCGGATACGGCTACGCGCGGGTATCCAAAGCGGAGCAGCAGCGGTGGGGGGCGCTGATGGAAACCTATTTTGCGTTAGGGCTGCTCACGGTCGGGATACAGATTGTCGATATCCGGCATAAGCCGACGCGGGATGATGTGACCATGGCGGACTGGTTCCGCGCCTCGGATAAGCCGTGGATCGTTGTGGCCAATAAGCTGGACAAGATCAAAAAAAGCCAGTTGGAGGGAAATCTGGCCGAGATCAGGCGGACGCTCCTGCTTCCGGCGGAGGTGCCGGTCATTCCGTTTTCAGCGGAGAAAGGGATAGGCAGAGACGAGGTCCTTGCACATATTTATGGATATATTGGAAAGGAAGGCTCGGAACAATGAATTTCTTCCGCCGTTTTATGGCTGGGCGCTATGGAAGCGATCAGCTTAACAATGCGCTGCTTTTGCTGGGCGTGGCGCTGATTCTGATTGAATGGATCACTGGCTGGAACTGGATGGGTGTGTTCATCCTCGCGCTGCTGATCCTGTGCTATTTCCGTATCTTTTCGCGCAACATCCAGGCTCGGTATGCGGAGAATCAAAAGTTTTTGCGGTGGTGGGGACCCGTTTCGGTCAAGCTCCGCAATGCGCGCATGCGCTTCGCGGACAGAAAAACGCACCGCTATTTCAAATGCCCCCAGTGCAAGCAAAGGCTCCGTGTTCCGCGCGGAAAAGGGAAGATCAGCATCACCTGCCCGCACTGCCGCACGCAGTTTGTCCGAAAAACGTAAGCCGTTGGAATTATCTGTAATAAAGAGGTAAAATGGACTTGCATTTTTCCTGAAAAAACGTATAATAAAATTATAAATACGACCAGGGGGCGATTCCAATGACCGTTGATCAGTTGATTGGCAAAATCTACAACAAACTCAGCAAAGCGGATATTGCTGGGACGCAGGGCAAGGTAGCCGTGCAGTTTAATCTTACCGGCAAGGTCACCGGTGTATTCTACATCGAGATTCTCAATGGCGTGCTCTCGGTAATGCCGTATGAGTATATCGACCGTGACGCTAGCGTATCTGGAACGCTGACCAATCTGGAGAAAATCCTTAACGGGAAGCTGATTCCGCAGGTTGCCATTGCGGAAGGCAAAATCAAGGTAGAGGGAAATGTCGATAAGGTAATGCTGCTGGCCGAATTGATGAAATAAGCTTTCGTTTATAAAAAACCGCCTGTTTGTCCTACAAACAGGCGGTTTTTGCATAAAATATGAAAATGGGGAAAGGCTTTTGACGTGGCCATAACGAAGGTAGTTATAGAAAGAAAGGGGGAGGGAGGACTTGACAAAGTGGAGGGGGATATAGTATAGTAAACGAGCTGCGGAAGTGCGCGGCGGAAAAAGCTGAAAAAAGAAGAAAAAAGTTCTTGACAAACAGCTTTGGGTTTGATATACTGAATAAGCTGCTTCGGAAGGGGCGGCGGC